>NZ_JBDYQK010000003.1:0-290806 GCF_043832615.1 Klebsiella sp. KE9456 | reverse complement strand
CCGTCACGACTGGAGTCATGAAGACGCTCAAGTTCCGCTTTTTGTTGGTCAGTGATGAAGATTTTCATGGGGACAGCATGATCTCCTGTTACTGAAAAATCAAGCATCTTCAATGATCACGGGTATAAATATGAAATCAAAAACTATTCATAAAATAAATACTTATACGTATTGGTTCAATGCCAATTGAAAACTATTTATTTAACATTTCACGATCTATAATGCACGCAAATCTAACTTAAACATCATGAAAATTGAGTTATTAAAATGCAACAATTAAATAATTACGCAGATAATAGGCTGGTGAGCGGTTGTGTATATTGTGGTGGCATTCCAGAAACAAGAGAGCATGTTCCATCTAAAGTATTCCTAGATGCACCACTTCCGGAAAATCTATCAGTAGTAGGAGCGTGCAGGAAATGTAACAACAGTTTTTCTTCAGATGAGGAATATGTTGCATGCCTTCTTGAAGCCGCCATAGCAGGAAGTGCATCTCCCTCAGATATACGAAGAGAAAAAGTTTCTGGTATTTTAGAACGAACTCCAAAACTTCAAAAAAAGTTAGAAACTGCGAAATATATAAAAGATGGAGAAACCTATTTCTCAGTTGATGGTGAAAGAATAAAAAGAATCATAATAAAATTAGCACAAGGACATGTAGCTTACGAACTGAGTTTAATTTGCAAAGATGAACCTAGCTCAGTTTGGTGGCATCCTATAGAGTTAATGGGCAAGGAAGTGCGAGATGATTTTGAATCTGATCGTTTTGCTTATATTCTCAGCGAAGTTGGTAGCAGAAATTCTCAAAGAATACTTGTGGTAGATACTAAAATGGTTTCTCAAGAAAATAACGAGTTACATATCCCTATTTTCATAAATGCTTGGATAGATGTACAAGAAGGACGATATCGTTATTTTGTAGATGATTCATCAGATGATATAGTAGTAAGATTTGTTATAGGTGAATACCTAGCATGTGAGGTTATATGGTCGAACATATAAATACATCGAAAAAATTGAAACATACATAAATATTTTAATATTATGAAAAGGAGCTATAATATATGCGTCATCAAAGATAAATAGCTCCAATTTTATTTATAAAAAACTCAAGGTAAATGCCTGCCAATATGAGCTAATTTAACTTTTTTTATACCTATGTCATCATAGTATTTCAAACCAAAATAGATCCTAACATAATTGTCTCTTTCTAATCGGTCACCGCGATCGTTCCAGTTAACTTTCAAGTGATATTCACAATTAATCATTTCCGATGAACCATCCTGAGTTTTTGGAAATGCAAACTTTGGTTTATTAGCCCCCTGTCGAGTACAAGATAATTGCTTACCAAACCTTGAGGTGTATTCAGATATTCTTATTAATTCGTCTTGATTTCCTTGTGGATCAGTTGAAAATTCATAAGAAGCTTGATTTAACGAGTTTAATGAATTTGTAATTAGATTTTTATAATCAAGATAAGTGCCCGCTAATATAGTATCTAAGGTTGATTCCAGATCTGAATGGAAGTCAATATTATTATAATTTAACTTAGACCACTCTATAAATTGTTTCTTGCCATTGTGCTGTAAAGCTATAAATTCAGAATTTTTACTTAGCGTATCACTCCAGCAATCTGTTTGTAAATTCCGTGAAAGTTCAGGAGCAAAATTCTCAGTCAAAAATAAAGAGTAATGTCTTGGAAAGGTATTCAATGCACTATTTATAACGACATGATTAATATGCTCACTATATTTATTTGATTTAACAGATGATATAGTTTTCTCAAGCAGATCATAATAATAGTTCAAAAGGGAATAATCATTACCAGCAGAATCGATCAATAGATCGCCTAATGAAATAGGATTAATATCATCAGTGTAATCTAACAAATCAGCAGCACTTTCAATTACTATATTAGAGCTTCTCTCATAGACCCGCAAAATATCTTTGAGCTTATTAAAAAAACAATGCATATGATCATAATCATTCCTTTTATATATGTCTAAAAATACGTTTCTTGTTATATACACATAAGAAGCAATAAAGGCACTCATTTTATTTCCCCTTTATCTTTTATATCAACCCCTTTAATTATTGTTTTAATATCGTACGATTGCTGATCAAAAAATCCGTCGGGCCATTTTGAAAGTTCGCCTTTATCTCCTATATCGATTTCATCCACCTGACTTGGTCCATTATCAGTAGCTGACACATAATAGACTTTAAAATCATTATTTTTATATTCATTCTTTAATCTTGCAATAACTCTGATCCCATTTAACAAATGGTCACTATGAGTTTCAATAATTACTTGAACACCAGACAATGCTGCAAGTGCGATTAAACGCCCTAAATAACTTTGCCCACGAGGATGTAAATGTGCTTCAGGGTTTTCTAAAACAACCAGCCCTCCAGGTTTAGTAACTAAAAGAGCGATAACTATACTAAGGGAATAACTAAGTCCAAATCCCATATTCAAAGGAATAGTTTTTGCTGAGTTACTTGTTTGAAAATGTGCATGACTAATACCAGCAGATCTAACTATATCAGCTTCAATATTAAATCCTGGTGAAATTTCAGACATCCAATAAATGATGTTCCGCCGTATAGATGTATTGTCTGCGGCTTCTGGATGAGTTCGTAGATCCCTCTCTGGAAGTCTTAGATTGGATTCCTCTAAAGAAGAAAAAACTTCATATGAAAACTCACCCTTAGAACCTAACCAGTTTAATATTGACTCATTTTTATTTACATTGAAATAATATCTTGGCCCATAACGTTCGGCCTCAATGAACTGGAATCCATTCTCATGGAAATAATTATTAGTTAACTTTTGCAAGCCTTTTACATCTGTACTCTTAAGGGTCAAATGATTTTTTAGTTCCTGTTGCTCCTGAAAATCATTAACACCCCATTTAAATGAATGGCTAGATCTATTCTGAAATGTAATTTCAATCTCCAGGGTTTCGTCTCCAACATCTGCATAGTTCGAGAATATATCAGATGATGCACCTAAGTTTACAAGATCCCCATTAATTGCTATTAGCTTACTTAATTTATTTTGGAACGGAATCGCAATAGCTTGTATTGCAGTACTTTTACCAACAGAATTATTGCCACAAAAAACAGTCAATTTCCCGAATGTAAAGCCTTCGTTTTTATAGCATTTAAAATTTTTTAAAAATAATTTTTTAATCATGATTTTTACTCACTACTATTGGTGACAAGGATATTTCACAACCGGTAGTTATATTTATCATTTTTATGATAGCTTCAAATCTATAAAGAATAGTAACTCTCTTTCCTGTTGAGCTAGATATAGAATAATTGAAACCACGTTGTGCTTCAATATATGGCTGACTATTCCAAGTTGCATAGAAATCAACGTCTTTATTGATGGCCTCATAAAAAGCCATCAAAAAATCAGATTTATTTCTCCGAATTAAATCTTGTTGTTCTTCAGTTAAATTTGAAAAAAGTGAAACAAACATTTCAAATAATGGTTTGCTTATAGGATCCTTTTTGCTTGAATTCCGTACCTTTTTAAAAGCATCTTTACCAAATATTTCTTGGCAAAACTTTAAACTTGATTCAAATCTTTTAGTGAGTTCTATTATAATAGATGATTCAGAAATGTACGTCACTATATCATTAACGGTTGATTTTCTAAAAGGCTGGTCATTAATCCATCTCATAGCTTCAGTTAAAAAATCATCATATCTATTTTTCTTATAGGATTTATATCCAAATATCATAAATGCCAATGCACCCAAACAAAGTTCAAGATCTTTTTGCCTTTTAGTGTTCACAGTGTTTGTAGTAGCTGAAGTGAATATTTTTGTAGATGCAAGGAATTTCAAATAATAAACACTGGAACCAAAGTTTATTGCAGAACGAATTTCTTGATCACTTAATTTTACACCATATGTATTAATTCTATGAAAAAGCTCAGTAATGAATTTATTTGAACTAGAATCTATTATATCAATAACGTATGCAGTTATTTCAAACTCTCTCAATAAACGTGTATATGTACGATTAAAATCTTTGAATAATAAACCATTTGCATCATAGACAGATGAACCTTTTTCAAGCTTTAGCGGAAATTTATTCTGCATAAAATCTTGGACTGTAGTTATCCTTTGCAAACCATCGATAATAACCCATGTATCATCTTTCCTTTCCCCAAAATAAAATATTGGCAAGGGCAGGCCCATTAATATGGACTCTATTAATTTAGATTTTTTATCATCACTCCATATTCTATCTTTTCGCTGATAGTCTGGCTGGATTTCTATTTCATCATAAAGCAAACGCTCATACAAAAGAGCAAAACTAGGGGTAGTTCTGCGAATATTCGGAACTCTTAAAACAGCTCCTTCATCTTCATCCTCACTGTCTTCATCTCCACTATTATCATCATCTGAAGATGTGACATCACCTTCTATACCTGTGATATAGGACATATCAACAAGATCAGACATATCAAAATCATCATTCTCAACAATTTCGGGTAAACTTTGCTCTTCGTCGTTTTTATCAATAGACAACGTTGTTGAATTGATTAATGCAGACATATTTTTAAAATCAGAAAGCAACTCTCTGAGATTAGTATCCGCAAGTAATCCTGGAGCAAGAACATGAATTTTTTCTATTTCACGATCGAGCGATGATATGCTATTAAGCAAGGATGATGAAAACTGATTATATTGTAGTTGCCTAAAATTAGATATGACTTTTTTAGCAGACCGTTGCTCTTTCAGCGGTAACTCTTCAACTGTACCATATGGATGATTTAAGCTATTTCGGAGAACAAGATATATAACACCATCCAGTCTAAAATAATTAATATAAGGTAGATTTAGAAAAATATTTTCAATCTGCATTATATTTACATCTGTAGTTTTTAATATATCACTGACGCAGCAAAAGTTTGTTCTTGTTAGCTCTTTTAATACTAATTCAAGGTCTTTAAAGTTTCTCGCTAATAACCTTTTTTTACCTTCGCTGGATAAATAAATTTTCTTCTTTAGATGATCTATATTTTTAATCATATAGATCTCATTACTATTCTTGACATCTACTAATGGCAAATCAATAAGATTTTCAATGTCATGAATTAGTTCATCAAAGTTGATCATATAGCGCCACTAAGTTTAATAAAATGTAGCGCTATTTTATCATTAGAACTAGAGGTTTTCTAGTTCTAATGATAAATTCTAATTTGTTCTAAATAGTCAGTAATTGATTTAGCTATCCCTAGAGAAAGCAGATACGGAACACCATTCCCAATTGTTTTAAACATATCGGTTAAAGACATAGATGCTGGCAATTCAAACTCTTTAGGAAGCGATTGAATTGCCAATGCTTCAGCAGCACTTAATCTGCGATCCTTGTAGGGATGTAAATGAACTTCATTATTTCCATACGCAGTTGTTGGAGAATATCTCCACCTATGTAGCCGTTTAAAAGATTTACGACTATCATCACCTTCCATAATAGTCTGAAATTTTAACAGTCCTTTTCGCGGCTGAAAGTAGTGTAAAGAATTAGGGTGTGCTGATACATTATTTTTCTCAAACCAATGTTCTACGGTTAATTCTATAAACTCTTCCACATATGAAGGGCAACTCTTTAACGAATCCTTCATATATATTTCTTGCTGAGGCCAGTTTTTCTTGCTTGGTATTTTATTTTTATCAAAACAAATATGTTTGCGCCAAGGAAAATCATTGCCGATATTTTGTTTGTTTTTATGAGATAATAATTTTTTGTTAATACCAAACAACATAATTCTGTCACGATCTTGAGGAACACCGAACTCTAAACTATTGACAAGACAATCAGTCAATACATAACCATTATTACTCAAAAAAACTTTCATATCATTATAAAAAGCTCTGTGTTTTTCAGTTTTCCAAAGCCCTTTAACATTTTCCAAAAGGAAAAAATCCGGCTTAAATATAGAAATCAGATCAACATATTCTTTCGTTAGCCTACCATTATCTCCATGGTGTCCACGGTTTTTACCTCCATTAGAGAAATCTGGGCATGGAGGACCTCCAATAAATCCTACAACAGAATCTTTCTTCGATTCTTTGATCAATTGAGATAGAAACTTCTTCCGACTCCCAGTTATATATTCCTCTATACTTTCCAAATGGCATCCATATTTTGGCAAAGACAAATTCATTTTATCTCTAGAAAAGGTATATGCGCCCTGGAAAGGTTTATGAATTTCGTTCGCAAAATTTATAGTAATCCCATTTTTCTCAAAACCAAGATCTAAAAATCCTGCACCAGAGAAAAAAGAAAATATACTTATGTTATGGATATCAACACTCATCATGAAACTCATTTTAAAATCTTATATTACATTATAATTCTAATAACAAAAAAATGACACAAAAAAATGCTCCCTGAAAAACAAACAACCTATTGATTTTATTGCAATTAATAACGATGAGGTTATTTTGATACAACATAAAAGACTAAACCATCTTGGAATCCTTATGGATATGAAAGCACTCAATTTTAGATGTACATAAATTTATCGCATTTGGTTTAAAAAATTGCTTCAATAGTACCGAATACCCCGCAGCCAGAGCCTTCAGGTTGCCACCCTTCCCGGTGAGGCTCGCCTTTTGTCCGCTCCGTATCATCTTCGCGGACAGCGCTTAGCGCCTGATACATCCTCTACCCCACCATGCAGGGAAACCCTCCCTGTCGGGCGGTGTTTCTCTGCTTTCATCACTGGAGAAACACTATGCCAACTTCATCTTGCCCTGAAGCAAAATCCTTATCGTTGTCTATCTCATCTGAGGCCTGGGAAAAGGTAGTCAGTTTTCCTCTCGATCCCTCTCAGGAAGATGACCGTCTCGAAAACCTGATTGTCGCCACTATGCTGACATTCAAAAGCGCAGGCCCGGACCGTAAGAGTATTAATTTCGGTCTGTACTGTTTGCCTTCTGACGGCAGTAGCAATGTACCGCTGATAACGCCGCTGCGCTTAACCCTTGAAGATAACCACTTGTTGGTTACTGCCCTTCATACCAGCTGATTCTCTCTGCGTCCTTTACTCCCCGTGCCGGGCGACTCCCGACCGGGAGCGCTGTACCCGGCTTCTTTATCATGAGGTTACGCTTATGAACAGAAGCAACGATCTTTACCAGAAAGTCACCGATGAAATTATCGCCGCGCTGGAGAAAGGCGTGATCCCCTGGGTTCGCCCGTGGCGGGAAGGGGAACCGGTGGTGCCAATGAATGCCTTATCCGGGCGGTTGTATCACGGCATCAATATTCCTCTACTCTGGAACAGCGCTGAGCGACAGGGATATGAAAGCGATCGCTGGCTGACCTTCACTCAGATTCGCAATGCGGGCGGTAACATCCGCAAAGGCGAAAAATCTACACTGGCCGTGTTTTATCTGCCCCAGCAGCGCGAAGTTGTGGACAGCAACGGGAACACGGTTCTTGATGCTGACGGAAACCCCAAAGTGACGTCTTACGCCGTGGTACGCGAGTTCCGGCTGTTTAATATTCAGCAATGCGAAGATTTGCCGGAAGCGTTCTCGCAGCCTGTCGTGATGGTCGATGATCCCATCGCCGCTGCTGAACAGATGGCCCGACAAAGCGCGGTGACAATCACTCACCGACGCCAGAACCGAGCGTATTACTCGCCGGGGCGCGACTGCATCATCATGCCGCATCCTGAGCAGTTCGCTTCGCGTGAGGATTACTACGGCACGCTGCTGCATGAACTGACGCACGCTACCGGACATGCTTCACGACTAAATCGGGACGGAATTACCGCCGGAAACCATACCTTTGGTGATCCGATGTATAGTTTCGAAGAGCTCGTTGCCGAAATGGGATCCGCCTTCCTGTGCGCTCATGTCGGCATTCAGGCGAAACTACAGCATGACAGCTACATCGCATCGTGGCTGAAGGTATTGCAGCAGGACAAAAAAGCGATTTTCCGCGCCAGCGGGTTAGCGCGTAACGCCTGCGAATATCTGCTTGAACGGGCGCAGCAGCCGTTAGCGCTGAGCGCATAACTTCATATTCACGGCAGGGTTCTACTCTGCCGTTCTCCCCTGCTCTTCCTCGTTATTGATATACCCCGCATCCATCGCACCTTTGAGCAGATCAAGCTGGTCGGAAAGGATAAACGTCAGTACATCCCGCACTCCTGGTTGTTTCGCGGCAATAATTTCCCGAACCAGTATCTGGCAGCGGATCACCAGTTCTTCGGCAGATGGCGGCGGTAAGAAGTGAGCCTGCATAAGCGCGTCCTGAACAGTTAAACCATTACCATCATCACGGAGTGCGAGGTCTTTTGTACACGGCATTTACGACCAATCAGCGTCCGGGCATCGGTAATTTCTGCCCCCGGACAAAACGTTCAATCCAACGCCCTCGCTCATCAAAGTATCTACTAGGCCAGATCTCCGCCGGGTGCTTACCAAGGCGCGATGCAATCAGCCATTCTCCCTTCGGCCAGGGTCTGTCGAGCGTGTTGGAGAGGGTGGAAGAACTCAGCCCGGCGCTACGGGAGAGCGCGGCAAGGCTGGTGCCACATTTGTGCAGTTCTGCAATGATATCCGCCCGATGCCAGTCATCCTTTGGTTTCATAGCCCACTCCACGAGATCCTGAAAGGTTATTTGAATCACCAATACTAAGGATAACTTAGTAATATTTACGCTAGCAAGGCTGAAAATTTCCCCAAATATCAGAAATGACACGGGGATCTCATGCTGCCACATCGTCTTAAAGAGGCGCGACTCAGGTCGGGGCTGTCACAGGAACGGCTGGGGATCCTTGCGGGTATTGATGAAGCAACGGCCAGCGCCCGAATGAACCAGTATGAGCGCGGCACCCACTCTCCCGATTTTTCTCTGGCATGTAAGTTTGCTGAAGTACTAAAAATCCCTGCTTGTTACCTTTACACCGTCGAAGACGATCTGGCAGAAATCATCCTGAATTACGCGGAACAGCACCGCACCTAGTTTCTGCCTACTGAACGCCGATTATCCCGTTTTGGGATAATTCATTAAAGCACGGATATTCGATTTTGGGATTTCAATCGGATTTCTGTGCGATGACTTCAGTTTATTCAGATGATTACCAGTCTGTGATTTCGGCCCTGAAACAAGCCAGAGTCAGGCAAAACATCACTCAAACAGCCATAGCGACCGCATTAGGGCGGCCACAGTCATTTATTGCGAAGGTCGAAAATGGGGAAAGGCGTCTGGATGTGGTGGAGTTTATCCGTCTGGCACAACTTCTGGGTATGGACTGGCAAAGCGAGCTACAAAGCATAGCCCGCAAATATAACTCTTTGTAACTCAATCTTCATTAATCACCTGATACAACGGGATCATCGCCGCGCCGCGTGATGCACTCTGCGCCCCCATTGAGGACGCCGCCAGTCTCACTTTCGGGCGGTTGGGGTCGAGCCGGGTTTCCAGCCGTTGATTCAGCTCCTGCACCAGACGGCTGATAATCGGTTTCGGCATCGCGCCACCGAGTACGATGATTTGCGGGTCTACCCACTGCACGCAACCAAAGACCGTCTGCTCCACCTGACCACGACAGCGTTCAAACCAGCTTTCCAGCAGCGGATGCTGCCCGGCAATCAGCTCCGGTAGCTGAGTTTCACTGAACCCTTCACGCTCCAGCGTGGCAAGCAGATCCTTATACGACGGGCGCGGTGTACCGGACGGAAATGCCATCCCGACTTCACCGGCGTTACAGAACCCGCCGCGCAGCATTTTATGTCCGGAGATAATCCCCGCGCCGATACCGTAGCCGAGATCGATAAAGGTCAGATCGCTGTACGCATTCCATTCGCCGCTGTACAGCTCGCCTACCGCCGAGGCGTTGGCGTTGTTCTCCACCCACGTCGGCCACGGCAGGTTATCGGCAAACGCCTGCTGTAAATCCACCTCGCGCCAGCTCTCCAGCCACGGCACGCTGTGGCGCTTGCGCCCGTCCGCTTTCAGGAAGCCCGGCACCGCATAGCCAATGCCGAGGATACGTGCGTGCTGGAGCTGGCGCTTTTTCAGCGTCTGCTCCACCAGGGTTTTAATCTGCACAAGAGTCGCCGCCAGCGGCTGGTTCTCCTGATGCGCTTCGGAAAGTGACAATAACTGGCGACCACTGAGATCGACCACCGTCATATCGATAAAACCGGGACTGAACGACAGCCCGATAGCGCAGCCGCCGCCGGGGTTAAGGCGCAGCGGCAGCGATGGCTGGCCGCGCTGCCCGGTGTTGCGCTCCCCTTCCACCACCAGACCGGAGAACATCAGCTCCCGGCACTGCTGGGTGATCGCCCCCGCCGTCAGCCCCGACAGCCGAGCCAGTTCGGCTCGCGTCACCGGGGCGTGGCGGCGGATCAGTTCCAGCAACAGGCGCTGCGAACCGCGCAGTTCAAGGCGTTCAGAGTGGGCGTTCATGGTGTCCTTAATTTTTTATCTAATCCCAGCGCAGTCCGGCCTCTTCTATCAGCCCCTGCAGGTACGGAATATCATCGTGGCTGAGCATATCAATCAGCCCCGCCTGCATCCAGCCGATAATCACAGGACGACTGTCACAGCCGAATTTATAGTCGTACTGCTCCAGCGGCGTCATGCCATTTTTCATTTCATGCAGATACATCCGCACGCCCAGACCGGCGTTTTTGTAGGCCCGCAGGTCGTCGATATGGGCTAACTCGAACTCAAAACAGACGCATCCGGCATTTGACTGCTGCACCGCTGCGAGCTGGTTATTGTACCGCTCCAGCGTCACCACCTGTAACGCCAGTTGCGGAATTTGCGCTTTTACCCGGTTAATCAGCACATGGTTAAAGCCCAGCAACTGGATATGGCCGAGGGCATCCGGCTGCTCACGCAGCAGCGCGACCAGCGCCGCCACAAACTCGTCATGGCGGTTGCGCTGTTTGACCTCAACAATCAGCCCCATGCCGTTTTCCACCGCCCAGCGCAGCACGTCCGCCAGCAAGGGGACGCGCGTTCCGGCAAACGACGGATGGTATTTCACGCCAAAGTCGCACGCCAGCAGTTGCGGGTACGTCATCTGCTCCACAAATCCGTGCCCGGTGGACACCCGGTCGATACGGTGATCGTGCGTGACGACCAGCTGGTTATCCGCCGTCAGGTGGATATCAATTTCGATACAGTGGGTTCCCGCCAGGCGGGCGGCTTCAAAGGCCGGAAAGGTGTTTTCCGGCGCACAGCTGGAATAACCCCGGTGGCTGTTGGCCAGCACGATCCCCTCTGCCGCCCGGTGAAAGTTAAACGCCATCTTCTTTTCCTCTCGAATGTAAGATGGTAATTAACTTTACTACTTAAATTTAAATGTGAAAGATGTTTTTATCATTTTATGGTTAATTCATTGTTTTATATGTTTTTAATTTGATATTTAGATCATTTTTTAGCTTTAAGGATCTGTGTCACATAAATTTAATGTTTAGTATGTAAATTTAATAATCATCTTTTTAATCGATGGAAGACAGACTCATGTCAAAACTGGTTCTGGAACAGGTGACCAAAACGTTCGGCGAATTCTATGCCGCCAGGGAAATCTCGTTCTGCGCTGAAGAGGGGGAGTTCGTCACCCTGCTCGGGCCGAGCGGCTGCGGTAAAACCACCCTGCTGAAAATGATCGGCGGTTTTCACCAGCCGGACAGCGGGCGCATTCTGATTGGCGATAAAGCGGTCAACGCCCTGCCGCCGGAAAAGCGCAACACCGCCATGTGTTTCCAGTCCTATGCGCTGTTCCCGCACCTCAACGTGGCGCACAACATCTGTTTTGGCCTGAAGCAGAAAAAGGTCGCCATCGGCGAACAGCAGGCCCGGCTGGCGGAGGCGCTGAAGCAGGTGGGGCTGGAGAGCCAACGTCTGAAAATGCCCGCTCAGCTCTCCGGCGGCCAGCAGCAGCGCGTGGCGCTGGCGCGGGCGATGATCACCCGCCCGGACGTGATCCTGTTCGACGAACCGCTCTCCAACCTCGATGCCAAACTGCGCGAAAGCGTGCGTTTTGAGATTAAGGAACTCCAGCGGCAGTACCAGCTCACCTCGATCTACGTCACCCACGACCAGGCGGAAGCGCTGGCGATGTCGGATAAAATCGTGGTGCTGAACGCTGGCAACGTCGAGCAGATCGGCAAACCGGAAGAGATTTACTACCGCCCGGCCAACCGATTTGTGGCGGATTTTATCGGCGCGGCCAATATCGACACCGCGCAGGTCACGCCCGCAGAGCAGCCGGGTTATTACCGGGTACGCTGCGCCCTCGGCGAGTTTTACGTGCATTCCGTACAGCCGCCGCGCGCGGAGCACTGCTATGTCTGCTGGAGACCGGAAGACGCACAGTATGTCAGCCAGCCACAGGCAGGCGACAACTACTTCACCCTGACGCTCGACAAAATGGCTTTTATGGGCAACCTCACCGAAGCCTGGGGCCACAACGACAGCGGGTTATCGGTCCGTTTACAGCTAATTAAAAAGCCGCCCGTCGCCCCCGGCGAGCGCGCCTGCTTCCGTCTGGCGGAAAACGCCATCCATTTTCTGGAGCCGGTATCATGAAAAACTGGCGCAACGATGCGGTCGCCTGGCTGCTGATGCTCAGCGGGCTGGGCACCATTCTGCTGCTGATGGGATCGACGTTTTACGTGGTGATCGTCCAGAGCCTGGGCTGGTTCAACCTCGAAGGCGACAGCCATTTCTCGCTGGAGTACTGGCGCAATATGTTGCAGGACGAAGTGCTGCAAAGCGCCCTGTTCTACTCGGTAAAAGTGTCGCTGCTGGGGGCGTTCGGTTCGGTGATTTTTGCGTATCCGCTGGCGCTGTGGCTGCGTAAACCGATGGTCGGTAAAGAAGGGATTATCGCGGTGCTGCGCGCGCCGATGTTTATTCCCGGCCTGGTGGCGGCGTTCCTGTTCGTCAACATCGTCGCTTACCACGGCATTATCAACGAACTGTTGCTGGCGCTGGGCATTATCAGCGAACCGCTACGGATGCAGAACGATGACTTTGGCTGGGGCGTGGTAATCCTGCAAATCTGGAAGAACCTGCCCTTCGCCCTGATCCTGGTCGGCGGTGCGGTCAATGCCATTCGTAACGACGTACTGGACGCCGCCAGCAACCTCGGCGCCAGCCGCTGGCGCAGCTTTACCGGCGTGGTGGTGCCGCTGACGCTGCCCGCCGTGCAGGTGACGCTGATTCTGGTGTTTATCGGCGCGCTGGGCGACTTCGCCTTCTTCTCGGTGGCCGGGCCGCGCAACACCTATTCGCTGGCGCGCCTGATGCAGGCCACCGCCATGGAGTACGGCGAGTGGAATAACGCGGCGGTGATTGCGGTGATCATTATGGTCACGGCGGCTATCTGCACGCTGCTGATCGCTACCCTGATTACCCCGTTCGCCACCCGCAAAGGAGAAGTCAAATGAGCCACACTACCAACGGTCGCCGGGTGGTGACGATTTCACTGATCTTCTTCGTGGTCGCCAACCTGGTCTGGCTGGGGATGCCGTTCGGCATGGCGATCCTCTGGTCGCTGGTTGACCCGGCCCATCCGTGGAGCTACCCGGATATCTTCCCGCCTGTATTATCGTTCAGCCGCTGGCTGCTGGTCTGGGAAAAGACCTCGCTTTCCGAGGCGCTGTTCAACAGTTACACCATCGCCCCTGCGGTGGCGGTGGTCAGCCTGCTGCTGTCGCTGCCCACCGCGTATGCCTTCGGACGCATGACCTTTCGCGGCAAGGCAGTGGCGGAGATGCTGACGCTGATCCCGCTGGTGATGCCGGGGATGCTGATCGGGATTTTCTTCAGCGCCATGCTGATCAACCTCAATATCGACAACGCCTTTATCAGCATTGTGATCGGCCATACCGTGCTGACGCTGCCCTATTCGATCCGCATTATGTCGGCGGGATTTAAGGCGGTGCCGCAGGATCTGATCGACGCCAGCCGCGACCTGGGCTCCGGCGCATGGGGCACCTTCTGCAATGCCTATCTGCCGCTGCTGAAACCGAGCTTCCTGGCGGCGCTGATTTTTTGTCTGGTGCGAAGTCTGGAGGAGTTCAGCATCTCATACGTGCTGGGCGCGCCGGATTTTATCACCGTCCCGACCATTCTTTACTCTTTCCTCGGCTACTCCTTCGTCCGCCCGGACGCGGCGGTGGTGTCGATGATTCTGGTGATCCCCAACGTCATCCTGATGGTCATCATCGAGAAGTTGCTGAAGGGGAACTATCTGTCGCAATCCACGGGGAAAGCCTGACCTTTTACAGGAGATAATGTGATGAAAAAAACAGTGATGATTCTGGCGGGCGGCCTGCTGTGCAGCTCGCAGGCGTTAGCGGCGGATAACCCCGACCTGATCGCCCAGGCGAAAAAAGAGGGCAGCGTGACCTTTAACGTCTGGTACCTCCAGCCGCAGTGGCGCAGCTTTGTGAAGGATTTTGAGCAGCAGTACGGCGTTAAGGTGCGCATCCCGGAAGGCAGCATCGACGGCAATATGAACAAGTTGCTGGCGGAAGCGGGCAAAGCGAAGGGTAAAATCGACGTTATCGCCCTGTCGGTGGCGCAGTTGCCGGTGACGACGGGGGCGAAAGCGCTGGCAAAGGTGGACGACCTGCCCGGCTATGGCGACGCCATTCACCAGATTCAGAACGTCGATACCCAGGGTTATGCCGTGGCGTTCTGGGGCAATCAGACCGGATATGCTTACGACCCGCAGCAGATGGGCGACCGGGCGCTGCCGCAAACGCTGGAGCAGTTGCAGAGCTTTATCGACGCCAACCCGAAGAAGTTTGGTTATAACGACCCGAACAACGGTGGCGCAGGAGAAGCCTTTATTCAGCGTATCGTCACCACTCAGGGCGGCGCATTTAACAGCGAAGCGGAGAGCGTTGACCCGGCGGTGGTGAAAAACTGGCAGAAAGGCTGGCAGTGGTTTGCCGCTAATAACGACAAAATTACCCGCACCGCTTCTGGTGCCGACAGCCTGACACGTCTGAACGACGGCGAACTGATGCTGACGCCCGCGTGGGAAGACCATCTGGCTGGCCTGCAAAAAACCGGAGCCATCACCTCGCGGCTGAAATTTTACGTACCGGCGTTCGGTATGCCCGGCGGCGGTAACATCGCGGCCATTGCCGCCAACAGCCCGCACCCGGCGGCATCACGGCTGTTTCTTAACTGGCTGATTCTGCCCGAAACGCAACAGGCGCTGAGCAAAGCCTTCGGCTCCACGCCGATGAATAAACAGGTCAGTCCGGATGTGCAGCGCCCGGATACCGAGGTGCAATTTTACGGCAAGTCGTACAGTACACAGCTCAGGAAAGAGTTTGTGCGTGAAGTCATGATGCAGTAAGCCTCAATTTGCGTGCAGCTATAAACAATTTCCCCCAGAACCTGACCACGCGAAAAGGCAGAATGCAAAAGGTTCAGGGGAAGGGGTTGAAGGGATAACGGGCTTACCCGGAAAAGGAACCCCCTTCGTCTTTCGGGTTGCAGTCCCGCGACCCGAAATCCATTGGGTATAAAGGGCCATTATGCGGATATGGCTGGCACGCAAAAAACCAGACACCACACCCTCCACCGACGAGACAAACGCCACGGAGGGCTGGCTGCAACCTGAATCCACCGAAATCCTGCTGGCGAAACCATCCCGCCAGCAGCTTATTCAGTTTATCCGTCAGAGCACCGCGCTCCCTGCCCCGCTGTTCGAACGCTTCTGGCTGACGCCGCTCCATCGTTTTGCGGAACTGGCGCAGTCGTTTCCCGCTTCGGAAAACCATCACCACGCCCATGCGGGCGGTTTGCTCGAGCACAGCCTCGAAGCCGCCTGCTATGCCGCACGGCTGCGGCAGAGTTATCTTTTTCCGCCTGATGCAGCGCCGGAAGATCAGGCCGCTCAGTCCGAACGCTGGACGACGGTTATCATCTACGCCGCGCTGCTACACGATCTGGGTAAACTTGTCACGGATGTTGAAGTGGAGGATGCCAGCGGGAAACGCTGGTTTCCGTGGCATGGCCCGCTGACCCAGCCTTATCGGTTCCGTTATCTGCCGCAACGTGATTACCTGCGCCATCCGGCTGCGGCAGCTCTTCTGCTGACCCAACTGCTCCCCCCGGAATGCCTCGACTGGCTCGCCGCTGATTCTGCTGCCTTATCCACCCTTCTGCACTGCCTGAACGGGCAGTATCAGTATGCCGGGCTGGCGGGTGAACTGGTGCAGAAAGCCGACCGGGCGTCGGTGGCGTTTAATCTCGGCGGCGATCCGGTTAAGGCAATTCATCGCCCGCCAACCTCGCTGCCGCAGCAAATTATTACCGCCCTGCGCGACCTGCTGGCGCAGGAGTTCCGACTCAATAACCCGAACGGCGGCTCGGATGGCTGGCTGACGGAAGAGGCGCTGTGGCTGGTCAGTAAGAACGCTGCCGATGCCGTGCGCGGCTGGCTGCTGCGCCAGGGGATTGACGCCGTACCACAGCATAACGTGCGGTTGTTCGACGAGATGCAGGCGCACCAGTTGCTTATCCCCTGCGAGGATAAAGCCATCTGGCATTGTCGGATTGAGGCCAGCGGCGGCTGGAGTAGTGAACTGACCCTGCTGCGCTTTTCTCCGTCGCTTATCTGGGAAAGCCTGCAGCAACGGCCAGACGTTTTTCAGGGAACGGTAACGCCCATCGCGCCAGAACCGGATAAATCCTGCGTTGCCAGTGATCCTGAGCCTGAACCTGTTCCCGCCACGCTACCGGATGAAGAACCGCTGTCCGGCGAAGCCTTCTGGCAGTGGCTGACCCAAAGCGTCCAGATGCAACGCCTGGAAATCAACGAACCCAACGCCCGGATCCACACCGTCGCCGGAACGGCGTTTCTGGTGACTCCTGGCATTTTTAAGCTATGGCTGAATGCCTGCGGCAGGAATATCCCGACAGAACGCTGGCGGGAGGTACAGAAAGCGTTTCAGGACCTGAATCTGCACCGCAAACGCAAAAACGGCCTCAACATCTGGAACTGCGCCGTTGTCGGCCCGCGCCGCAGCTCGCGTTTAAAGGGGTATCTGCTCCACGATCCCACACTGCTGTTCGGCGATGACGTCCCCTTTAATAACCCGCATCTCTTGCTGAATGAAGGAGAGAATGATCATGACCTTTGAAAAACTCCTGGAGGAGTACTTTTTCGCCCGCCTGCTGCGACCGGCGACCCAGGATTGTTATCGCACGGCGGTGGAGCAGTTCACTCACTGGCGCAACGTACTGCCCGCCGAAGTCACGCCACATATGGCGCTGGAATGGCGCGGCTATCTGCTTAACGAGCGCGATATCAAGCCGGTGAGCTGGAATCACTACATGCGCCACCTGCGGGCGCTGTATAACTTCGCCATCCGCCAAGGGCTGCTGACGCAGTTCGTAAACCCATTTATGAACATTACGCTGCGCGAATCGCGTCGCCGGAAGAAAACCCTGACTCATGAACAGATAGTTCTCTCACGCGACGTGCTGCATCACTACATCGAGCAGGAGAAAACGCAGTACGGCTACCGTTCGCCGTTTTACCCCGCGTGGTTCTGGCTGACGGCAATAGAGACGTTCAACTACACCGCCATCCGGCTGAACCAGCTTCTGCATCTGCGCAGCCGCGATATCGACCTGCTGCATAACACCCTGTTTATTCAGAGCGAGGGCAGTAAAAGCCACGATGAGCATGTGGTGCCCATCTCCTCCCGACTGCGGCCACATCTGGAAACGTTGCTGTATGAAGCGCGAAAACGAGGGATCGCCTCCGGCGAGCAGTTATTTAATATCAACTGCTTCAACCAGCGGACGCTGCGTCAGGGTAAACCGATGACAGAAAATCAGGTTAGCTACTTCTTTGCCAAACTGAGCGACGCCTGCCACAGTCGTTTTTCCTCACACCGCTACCGCCACACCGTGGCAACCGAACTGATGAAGAAACCGGAGCAAAATTTATACGTCACGCAGAAGCTGCTGGGACACAGGGATATTAAAGTGACGCTCAGCTATATCGAACATAATGTCGAGATGCTCAGAAGTTGCGTGGAGAGAGATTGACAAAGCGGAAGGTGAGTGGAAAGATCCCGAACTGAGGCTTTATAAACAAAAAAGCCAGAAACACGGCCTCTTGTGGTTGCCGTTAATTTCCGGTCTTAATGAATAACGTATTGACTGCTTTAGGTTTTCCGCCTGCTTTTTAATTCATGGTGCCGAAGGCCGGACTCGAACCGGCACGTATTTCTACGGTTGATTTTGAATCAACTGCGTCTACCGATTTCGCCACTTCGGCACTGAAGGGGATGCGGAAACGTTGTGGATTATACCTGTCATACGCTGCCATGCAAGCAACGTTACGTCCTCCAGCCATCAAGTGATGAATTTTTCATCTGTTCAGTGCCTTAGCTTCTTTAAGCGCCCGTTTTCCCATTCTCCTGCCCCACCTTCTTTCAGCATCCGCCCGCCGCATGCTCTACACTTCCTTCTTAACTACGCCAAACCCAAGGAAACTGTGATGAGCAAAATGAAAAGTTACGCCGCCAAAGAAGCGGGGGCCGATCTGTCGCTGTGGGAGTACGATGCCGGCGATCTCAAGCCGGAAGATGTCGAAGTACAGGTGGAATACTGCGGCATCTGCCACTCCGACCTGTCGATGATCGACAACGAATGGGGTATGTCGAGCTATCCGCTGGTAGCCGGTCACGAGGTGATTGGTCGCGTGGCTGCGCTGGGCAACGCGGCGCAGGATAAAGGACTGAAAATCGGCCAGAAGGTAGGCATCGGCTGGACGGCGCGCAGCTGCGGGCACTGTGATGCCTGTATCAGTGGCAATCAGATTAACTGCCTGGAAGGAACGGTACCAACCATCACCAACCGCGGCGGCTTTGCCGATAAGCTACGCGCCGACTGGCAATGGGTGATCCCGCTGCCGGAAAACATCGATATCGAATCCGCCGGGCCGATGCTCTGCGGCGGCATCACCGTCTTCAAACCGCTGCTGATGCATCACGTCACGGCAAACAGCCGCGTCGGCGTCATCGGCATTGGCGGCCTCGGTCATATCGCCATCAAGCTGCTGCGTGCGATGGGGGCGGAAGTCACCGCCTTTAGCTCAAACCCGGCCAAAGAGCCGGAAGTGCTGGCGATGGGGGCCGATCGCGTGGTCAACAGCCGCGATCCTGACGCCTTAAAAGCGCTCGCCGGTCAGTTCGACCTGATCATCAACACCGTCGCCGTCGACCTCGACTGGCAACCGTACTTTGCCGCGCTGGCTTACGGCGGCAACTTCCATACCGTCGGCGTGGTGATGAAGCCGTTCCCGGTCTCCGCCTTTACCCTGATTGGCGGCGACCGCAGCATCTCCGGCTCAGCCACCGGCAACCCGTCTGAGCTGCGCAAGCTGATGAAATTTGCCGGGCGTAGCAAAGTCGCGCCGACCACTGAGCTGTTCCCGATGTCGCAAATCAACGACGCGCTGAAGCACGTTCGCGAGGGCAAGGCCCGCTATCGTGTGGTGCTAAAAGCCGATTTCTGACGCTCCCGTCTATGCTTCAGGCAACGCGCAGGTTGCCTGGAGGCAAATAATTTAGGCGATACGCTCATCCCCATGCCGGGCTGCCCCTCTGCCCGGCATATCTGATTCGTTCATTAAACCGTCATCTCACTGCCATACCTTTGCAGTCATTCCTTTTCACAATCCGGGCTTCTACAAACGCCTGCACGAGACATCTGCCGCCATGAGAAAATACTGGCTCCCCTGGATGATACTGTCGCCTTCCCTGCTATTTTTATTACTGTTTACCTGGTTGCCGCTGGGGCGTTCGGTGTATGACAGCCTGTTCGATACCCGAATGGCCAGCGATGGCGGCCAGTATGTCGGACTGGAAAACTTCGCCCGCCTGTTTGCCGATGACGTCTTCTGGCAGTCTCTGGTTAACAATCTGCTCTATATCCTGCTGACGGTGGTGCCGGGCGTCACTCTCGCCCTGCTGCTGGCGGTCGCTCTGGCCGAAAATCACCGCGTGAATCGCTGGCTGCGCACCGCGTTCTTTTTCCCGATGATTATCCCGATGGTCAGCGCCGCCGCGCTGTGGCTGTTTATCTTTATGCCCGGTCTCGGACTGCTGGACCATTACCTGGCGAAGCTGTTCGGCCCGATGAACAACAACTGGCTGGGACGCAGCAACAGTGCGCTACTGGCGCTGGCGCTCATTGGCGTGTGGAAGTTCGCCGGTTACTACATGCTGTTTTTCCTTGCCGGACTGCAAAGCATCCCGGCGTCAACCCGCGAGGCGGCGCTTATGGAAGGGGCCACCCGCACGCAGGTCTTTTTTAACGTCACTCTGCCGCTGTTGCGCCCGACGCTCAGCTTCGTGATCACCACGGCGCTGATTTATTCCATTACCCAGATTGACCACGTAGCGGTAATGACCCGTGGCGGTCCGGATAACGCCACTACCGTACTGCTTTACTACATTCAGAACCTCGCCTGGGACACCCACGATTTAGGTAAAGCCTCCGCCGCCACTTTCCTGACCCTGGCCGGGCTGTTCGCCTTCTCGCTGATTAACCTCAAACTGCTGGAGAAAGGAGCGCATTATGAGCGCTGAAATCTCACCGCTGGTACTACGTTCGCAGCGCGCATCGCGCCCGCTGTGGCTGCGCCTGCGCCGCTCGCAACCCTTTACCGTGACGGTATTAATGTGCTGCCTGGCGCTGCTGTGGATAAGCCCGTTTTTGTGGATGCTGGCGACCTCGTTCAGCGCCACAACCTTCGGCGAAGATATGGCATCCCTGCTGCCCAGACTGCCGCTGACGCTGGATAACTTTCGCGATGCCTGGGCCAGCGCCGACTGGCTGAACCTCTATGCCAACACCATTATCTTCGCCTTCGGCACCTTTTGCGTACAGCTGTTGACCATCACCACCGCCGGATACGTCTTCGCCTGCCACGAGTTCCGCGGCAAAAAGACGCTGTTTCTGCTGTTCCTCGTGCAGTTGATGATCATGCCGGTAGTGATGATGGTGCCGAACATGCTGACCCTGAAAACCTTCGGCCTGCTCAATACTCTCACCGGGGTGATGATGCCCTATTTCACCTCGGCGTTCGGCGTGTTCCTGATGCGTCAGGCATTTCTCGCCATCCCCAAAGAGCTGGAAGAGGCGGCGCTGATGGAGGGTTGTCGCTGGTGGCAGGTGCTGTTCCGCGTGCTGCTGCCGATGTCATGGCCTTCGGTGCTGGCCTTCGCCACCGTCAGCATTACCTACCACTGGAACGAGTATCTGTGGCCGCTGATGATGCTTAACGACCCGGATAAACAGGTACTGACCGTGGGGCTGGTCTCCTTCGCCATGGGCGCGGAATCCGGCGGCCAGTGGGGCACCATCGGCGCCGGAACGCTAATGGTCTGCCTGCCGCTGATGCTGGCGTTCATTCTTTTCCAGAAACAGTTCCTGCGAAGCTTCGGTTTCGCCGGGATCAAATAAGGAGTTATTCATGCTGCTCGCGCAAATTTCCGATACCCATTTCCGCAGCCACGGCCAGAAGCTATACGGTTTTATTGATGTCAACGCCGCCAACGCCGATGTGGTCTCCCAGCTTAATGCCCTGCAGGAGCACCCGGACGCGGTGGTGGTAAGCGGAGATATCGTCAACTGCGGCCGCCCGGAAGAGTACCAGGTCGCCCGGCAGATCCTCGGCAACCTCAACTATCCACGCTATCTCATTCCCGGCAACCACGACGATAAAGAACTGTTTCTGGAATATCTGCATCCTCTGTGTCCGCTGCTCGGTAACGATGCGCAAAATATGCATTATGCGGTAGACGATTTTGCCACTCGCCTGCTGTTTATCGACTCCAGCCGGACGGGGACGTCGAAAGGCTGGCTAACGGACGACACCATCAAATGGCTGGAAGCGCAGCTATTTGATGGCGGCGACAAACCAGCAACGGTGTTTATGCATCATCCGCCACTGCCGCTGGGCAACGCGCAGATGGACCCCATCGCCTGCGAGAACGGCCACCGTCTGCTGGCGCTGGTTGAACGTTTCCCGTCGCTGACGCGCATTTTTTGCGGCCATAACCACAGTCTGACCATGACTCAATATCGCCAGGCCATCATCTCCACCATTCCGGGAACCGTCCACCAGGTCCCCTATTTTCACGAAGATACGCGCCCGTATTACGACCTCTCCCCCGCGTCATGCCTGATGCATCGCCAGGTGGGCGATCGGTGGGTGAGCTATCAACATCCGCTGACCCATTACGCCGGGCCGTGGATGTACGACGAACATATCAGTTGCCCAACGGAAGATCGCTAATCACCATGCTTAGTCTGCAAAACATCAGTAAACAATTTGACGGTAAACCGGCCCTCAGCGCCCTGTCGCTGGATATTCACGACGGTGAATTCGTGGTGCTGGTCGGCCCGTCCGGCTGCGGCAAAAGCACCCTGCTGCGCCTGATCGCCGGGCTGGAGCCGGTCAGCGCGGGGGAAATCTGGCTATATGATGAGAACATCAGCGAAATGTCGCCCAGAGAGCGTAATTTTGCGATGATTTTCCAGAACTATGCTCTGTTTCCACATCTGTCGGTGCGCGACAACATCACCTTCGGCATGAAGGTGAGAAAAGAGGATAAAACCAGCTGGCAGCCACGGGTGGAGAAAGTGGCGCAGATGCTGCAACTGGAAAACCTGCTGGATCGCAAACCGGCGAAGCTTTCCGGCGGTCAGCGGCAGCGGGTGGCGATGGCGCGGGCAATTGTGCGCAATCCGCGCCTGTTCCTGATGGATGAGCCGCTCTCCAACCTTGATGCCCGCCTGCGCAGCGAAGTACGCGACAGCATTATGGACCTCCACCAGCAGCTCAACATCAGCACCATCTACGTCACCCATGACCAGACGGAAGCGATGTCAATGGCTGACCGTATTGTGGTGATGAACGGCGGTCACGTACAGCAGGTCGGACGCCCGGAGTATCTCTACGCGAATCCGGCCAATTTGTTTGTCGCCGGTTTTATCGGCTCCCCGGCGATGAATCTGCTGTCGCTGCCCTGCGCCGACGGTCAGGTACTCCTTGGCGAACAACGTCACCCGCTACCGCCGGGCTACCGGGAAGAATCCCGCGTCTGGTTAGGTATTCGTCCGGAACATATCAGCGATCGCGTGGAAGAGAGCCATCTGCGCCTGCCCGCCACCGTGCTGCAACGAGAACTGATGGGAGCCGATTATCTGCTCCACGTCAGCACCCCTATCGGCACCTTACGCTTTAGCCGTCGCCATCGCGGAGCGGTGCCGGAGAAAGGCGACGCCCTGCTTCTCGGCTTTTCGCCCGACGATATTCATCTTTTTCATGCTGAGAAACAGCATAATTTAACGCCTGTGCATCAGGCGCTTACTCCAGGAGATTAATCATGTTTAAACCTCTCACGGCTCTTGCGGTTGGGCTAAGCCTCGCTCTCAGCGGCGTGGCGCTGGCAAAAGAGAAAATTGACTTCATGTTTCCGGCGCCGGTGGATGGCAAGCTGACCATGGAGATGACCCGCATCATTAAGGCCTTCAACGAGTCGCAGCAGGATGTCGAAGTGCGCGGGATCTTTACCGGCAACTACGATACCACCAAAATCAAAGCCGAATCGGCGCAAAAGGCCGGACAACCGCCCGCGCTGGTAATTATGTCCGCTAACTTCACCACCGATCTGGCGCTAAAAGATGAGATCCTGCCGATGGACGAACTGTTCCGTTATGGCAATCAAAAAGCGGGGGATTTTTTGCAGCAGGCGTTCTGGCCGGCAATGCGTAAAAATGCCCAGGTGATGGGCACCACCTATGCGATCCCGTTCCATAATTCGACGCCAATCCTTTACTACAACAAAACCATGTTCGATCAGGCCGGGATCAAACAGCCGCCCCAGACCTGGGCCGAGCTGCTGGCGGACGCCAAAAAGCTGACCGACGCGAGTAAAGGGCAATGGGGGATCATGCTGCCGTCAACTAACGATGATTACGGCGGCTGGATCTTCTCAGCGCTGGTGCGGGCCAACGGCGGACAATACTTTAACGAGGATTATCCGGGCGAAGTGTATTACAACACGCCGACCACTATCGGTGCCCTGCGCTTCTGGCAGAACCTGATTTATAAAGACAAAGTGATGCCCTCCGGCGTGCTGAACTCGAAACAGATCAGCGCCAGTTTCTTCTCCGGTAAAGTCGGAATGGCGATGCTCAGCACCGGCGCGCTGGGTTTTATGCGCGAGAACAGCAAAGATTTTGAGCTCGGCGTGGCGATGCTGCCGGCCAAAGAACAGCGCGCGGTGCCGATCGGCGGCGCCAGCCTTGTGAGCTTTAAGGGGATCGACGACGCGCAGAAAAAAGCCGCGTATCAGTTCCTGATGTATCTGGTCAGCCCGCAGGTTAACGGGGCCTGGAGCCGCTTTACTGGCTATTTCTCACCGCGTAAAGCCGCCTACGATACGCCCGAAATGAAGGCCTATTTGCAGCAGGATCCGCGCGCGGCAATCGCTCTTGAGCAGTTGAAGTATGCGCATCCGTGGTACTCCACCTGGGAGACCGTCGCCGTGCGTAAAGCGATGGAAAACCAGCTGGCCGCGGTGGTGAACGATGCTAAAGTCACCCCGGAAGCCGCAGCACAGGCGGCACAGAAAGAGGCCGACGCGCTGATGAAACCCTACGTGGATAAGACTGCCCTGGCGGAAGTGAAGTAAGCATTTTCTCCTCAGACGGTACACCGCGATGAGGTGGGGAGCGCGTTCAGTCACGGCGTGAATTGGGAGGTTACTCGCCGCCGTGAATCTCCCCGATCGTACCTCGCTGACTGGTGCTACAGGCCAGTACAAGATGATATCACTCGTCCTTTCTGCCCCAGCCGTTTGATTTTTCAACGTAAAAAAGGTACTTTTTCATCTTCCCCCCCCAGCGTGAGCGGTCATGCATTATGCCTATTATTCAGTCTGTTGAACGTGCACTGACGATCCTCGATCTGTTTAATGAACAGGCTACGGAACTCAAAATCACCGACATCAGCAAACAGATGGGCCTGAGTAAAAGCACCCTCCATTCGCTACTCAAAACTTTACAGTTATACGGCTATATCGACCAGAACCCGGAAAACGACAAATACCGCCTGGGCATGAAGCTAGTAGAGCGCGGCAACTTTGTGGTAAGCAGCATAGACATTCGTCAGAAGGCGAAACGCTGGCTGACGGAACTCTCGCAACGCACCGGACAGACCACCCATCTTGGTATTCTTGACGGACGCGAAGGCGTTTATATCGAGAAAATTGAAGGCAGGCTTGCCGCCATTGCCTACTCACGTATCGGTCGTCGTTTACCGATCCATGCGACGGCTATCGGCAAGATATTGATTGCCTGGCTAAGCGAGACAGAGCTGAATACTCTGCTGGAAGGCTATCAGTACACATCGTTCACTCCAGCAACAATTACCTGCCGCGAAGATCTGTTGGCGACGCTGGCGCAAACCCGCGTCCAGGGTTATGCGCTGGATTGCGAAGAGAATGAACAAGACGTACGCTGCGTAGCAGTGCCGGTGTGGAACCATGAATCTCGCGTTATTGCAGCGCTGAGCCTGTCAACGTTAACCTCCCGTGTCGATGACGACGAGCTGGCCCGCTACCGCGGATTGCTGGAAGAGGCCGGGCGTCAGTTGTCGAAAGCGCTGGGCTACCCGGCCTGAGGATTTACTCGATGACCGGTTGGTAACTGAAGTAGTCAAAATCAGCGTAGCAACCATCACCGCTAATATCCTCGCAGTGCAAGCCAACAAAAGCACCGGTAAAGAATCCGCGTCCGCCGATGTAATCATCCGACAACTTCCAGGCTGCATATTCCACCGGCACAGTTTGCCATTGCTCACCGTCAAACGAGTAGCTGTAGCGATAGATAAGATGGTCAACGTCAACCCTCAGCCACACGCTCCGCGTCTCGTCCGGCACTGCAATGGGTTGTTCGTGCAGCGGCCACGACGGTACGTTATGGTCAAGTTGCAATACTTTAATAGTTCTCCCCTTCCCTTCTTCATAGTCAACAAAACAGTAGCTCCAGTTTTTGCTGTTGTAATAACAGGTTAATCCGGCGCTCTGCTGGAAGTTTTCCGGGGCGAACTCCATCCGTGTTTCGGCGCGAAAGGCGAAATGCTGCCAGCGCCGCGCCACCGTGGACTGGATAAAGGTAGAGTTGAGCGAGTCATTACCGTACAGACGTAAAAATCCCGGCCGCACGCTGAGGGAGCCCAGCGTGTCATCAAACGGAATACGCAGAGTTTGCAACTCTGGATTGAGTGTCGGGCCATTGAAGTCATCTCGCCAGTTCACCACCGCAGCCGCACGACTTTCAACCATTTGCGGCCCCGGCACGGTCAATTGGGCGTGTTTTCCTCCTTCCACGGACGGCCAACCGTCATGCCAGGCGATGCGCACAATTCCGGTTTCTCGTCCCAGTGAACAGTAACCACGACCGCCGGAGGCCAGCAGCGGCACGCCGGGTAAACGCTTCGGACGACTAGTAAGATAGGCCATATACCACTCGCCAGTATGCGTCTCCAGCAGCGATCCGTGGCCGCTTTTCTGTAACGGGTTCTCCGGCAGATGCCAACTGGTCATCATTGTCCCGTCCGGGTGCAGTTCGTACGGCCCGTCAATATTTTTCGCCCTGAGCACAACCACCGCGTGTTCGTAACTGGTACCTCCCTCAGCGACCAGCAGATAATACCAGCCATCCTTGCGATAAAGGTGCGCCCCTTCGGTATAACGCAGCGCCGTACCGGTAAACAAAGTTTTGCGCGTTTTAGACAGGGTCCGGGTTTGCGGAAAATACTCCTGTAGCACGATGGTACAGTGCGGATCGCTGTGGTGACGCGGCCCCCATGGTCGGTAAATATAGTATTTTCGACCATCGCTATCATGAAACAGCGATGGGTCGAAGCCGCCGTTGCCCATCGCAACGGGCTCGCTCCACGGCCCTTCAATCGATGGTGCGGTCACCAGATAGTTACGACCATTTTTCCATGGCGAATCGACGATTTTCACATCAGTATACAGTAGCCAGAACAACCCGTCGGCATAGCTCAGGCATGGTGCCCAAATGCCGCCGGAATCAGGGTTGCCTTTCATATCCAGCATCGACACGCGATCCAGCGGTGCGCTCACCAGCGACCAGTTTTTCAAATCCCGCGAGTGATAAATGCGTACCCCCGGAAACCACTCGAAGGTGGAGGTTGCGATGTAATAATCCTCATTCTGGCGACACAGCGATGGGTCCGGGTTAAACCCGGTCAGAATAGGGTTAGTAATGGTATACATATTGCCTCCTCATTAATTTGACGTCGCAGTGGTCGCGGCAGAAATAGCCTCTTTCGGCTCCTCACGATGCTTACGTAATTGCTGGCTGATGGCTTCAACGCGGGCATTGGTCAATTTATAAAATGAAAGCATGATGAACATGCCAACGTAGAGCACCACAGGCACCACGCAGAACAGGATTTTAATGGTGGTTAAAACCTCCACCGGCTGTACGCTGCTGCTCGCGGAGTAGTTCACATATGCCAGAATCCAGCCCACCACCGCGCCGCCAATAGCCAGGCCAATTTTCAGACTGAACAGGTAAGTAGAGAACACCAGACCATCGAGACGCCGCCCGCTACGACTCTCTTCATAGTCGACCACATCGGAAGCCATCAGCCACTGCAGTGGCGTAGTGGTGTTAAAGATGAACAGGAAAACAATATTGAGAGCGAAAATCAGCGCAATGTACTCAGCAGGAGTAACGAAAATAAGCAGGCTTATCAGCGAATAGACGACGATAATCGCTTTAAAAGCCTTTACCCGGTCAAAGCGGCCCAACAGGCGTGACGAGGCCAGCGAACCGAACATAGTAGCGATGCTGCCATAAAGCAGGAACTGCATCGCCATTTCTGGATGATCCATCACATATTTCACGAAGTATAACGTTGCCCCACCGCGCACAACGTTGGAGCAAGTCGCCATCATTTTGAAGGTACACATAATTCGCCATTGGGTGTTACCGAACAGCAACTTGAGATCTTTCGCCACCGACGACCCTGGCTGTACCTCAAAGGTGTAACGCTCTTTGGTGGTAAAAAAGCAGACGTAAAGCAGTACCACGCCGACCAGTCCCAGCACACACATCGCGCCAAAATAACCGACCTGTTCGTTACCTTTACCGATAATATTCACCAACGGCAGCGCTATGCCGCTGATCGCCAGCGAACCTGCCGCCGCAAGGAAAAAACGCCACGACTGTAACGCATGGCGCTCTTTTGGATCGGCGGTAATTACTCCCGGCATCGCGCAGTAGGGCACGTTGACGAAGGTATAAACCAGCGTCAGCAGAATATAGGTCACGCAGGCATAAATAATTTTCCCCTGCGCAGAAAAATCCGGCGTGTAGAAGGTGAGCATACAGACGACCCCAAATGGAATCGCCCCCCACAGCAGAAACGGACGAAACTGACCGTGGCGAGTACGGGTACGGTCCACCAGCAGTCCCATCAGCGGATCGGTGACGGCATCCAGAACGCGGGAAATTAAAAACAGCGTACCCATAATGCCGGCGGACAGGCCGAATACGTCGGTGTAAAAATAAGCCAGCAGAAACATCGTTGCCTGCCAGACAAACCCGCAGGCAGTATCGCCCAGCCCGTACCCGATTTTATCTTTCATAGTTAATTGCATATTTATCCCCGATCCAGAGAGTGGATATCGTGCAAACGTCAGGGACCTGAAAAAAGCAATAAATAGCCGCTGAAGAATCAGGAATACACCCATGATACGTGTGCTTAATTCACGTTTTCGTGTTATTTCAGTGTACGGAGTTGTTCCTTTTTACGGCAATGGTCATTTTTTACTTATGAATTATGTTATTTAGTTTTTGTGATTTCCATCGACATTAAACACAAATAAAAAATATTTTTATCTTTTATTTTTAGCTAATTACAAACATATAAGAAAATGGAATTTGGCTTATTTAAGACATAAAAAAACGGCCCGCGAAATATTTCACACAAGCGAGAAAAACTTAAATTTATTTAAAGTCCAAGGGCTTTTTTACCGGCGTTAATCACCTCAATAATTTTATCAGTATCATATATGCAGCCTTTCCATGTACCACCGCTAATCGACTGCAAAGCCGCCCACAGGCGAGTATCGTCGGGTAAACAGTCATGAGCATGCAGGTCAGGATGGAGAGGTCTCGCCGCTAATTCCATCCCCCCCTCTTCCACCGTCAATCGCTTTTCCACTGTGCCGATGAAATTAACGCTGCCGGTTAAAGCAAAACGATCGACTACAATCTCAATAATGTCGTCATCGCGCAGTTTACCGATCGGCCCGCCCGCCAGCGCCTCCGGAGCGACATGACCAAAACAGGCACCGGTCGAAACCCCGGAGAAACGGGCATCGGTAATCAAGGATACCGTTTTTCCCCATGAGATGTGCTTCAACGCCGAGGTAAGCTGGTAGGTCTCTTCCATGCCAGTGCCGGACGGCCCACCACCAATCACTACCATAATGTCTCCCTGTTCGATCTCGCCGTTTTTGATCGCTTTGATCGCCAGCGCTTCAGAAACAAATATCCTCGCAGGCCCGGTATGACGATACACACCATCCTCATCCACCACAGTCGGATCGATCGCCGTGGCTTTTATCACCGCTCCTTCCGGAGCAATATTGCCAACAGGGAAGGCAACCGTCGAGGTAAGTCCTTTAGCCCTTGCACGGGTCGGGGGGAGGATCACATCATTCGGATCGACTCCATCCTGATCGCGCAGACACTGGCGAAATTTCACACGTCGTTCGGAAGCTTGCCACCAGTCAAGATTTTCACCCACCGTCTGACCAGTCACTGTCATCGCATCCAGATGCAGTAGGCCCAGACCTCGCAAATGCAGCATCACTTCCGGCACTCCACCGGCGAGAAAAGCGCGTACCGTCGGGTGGTAGTCCGGTCCATTCGGTAGCACGCTGACCAGACGCGGAACTTTTCGATTTATACGTGTCCACTGTTCAACGTCAGGAATCGTGCAGCCTGCAGCATGAGCAATAGCGGGAATGTGCAACAGGAGATTGGTCGAACCGCCAAACGCCGCATGGATTACCATCGCGTTTGCGATCGCTTTATCGCTCAAAATATCGCGAGTGGTGATGCCGAGATTATCCAGTTCGCTTACCGCTCGTGCCGACTGGCGCGAGATTTCCAGCCACACTTCCTGCCCTGATGGCGCCAACGCCGAGTGCGGCAGCGCCAGCCCGAGCGCTTCCGCCACAACCTGCGAGGTACCCGCTGTGCCTAAGAACTGGCAGCCGCCGCCCGGCGAGGCACAGGCACGACAGCCGAGTTCAGCGGCTTCCTGCAACGACAATTCATGGTTGGCGTAGCGTGCGCCAATAGTCTGTACCTTTCCAGCGTCTTCGCCAAAGGTTGGCGGCAGCGTTGCCCCACCGGGTACCAAAATGGTCGGTAGATCGTGCATCGCCGCCAGCGCGATCATCGTCGCCGGTAGGCCTTTGTCACAGGTGGCGACACCAATCACCGCCCGACGCGTCGGCAACGAACGGATCAAACGACGAAACACAATCGCCGCGTCGTTGCGGTACGGCAAGGAGTCGAACATCCCATGGGTACCCTGAGATCGTCCATCGCACGGATCGCTGACAAAAGCGGCGAACGGAATGCCGCCATTGCGCGTTATCTCTTTTGCCGCCGCCTGCATCTGTAGGCCGATTTCCCAGTGCCCGGTATGATAACCTAACGCCACCGGGCGACCATCACCGGCGCGAATTCCCCCTTGGGTACCAATAATCAACACCTCCTTCCCCGTAAGCTTGTTGGTATCCCAGCCCATGCCGGCGTTTTGCGTCATGCCAAACAGATTACCGCTCGGCGATTCCATCAGCATTTGCGGCGTCAGTGGCAGCACGCCCTGTGGTCCGGATGCATGAGTGATGACCGCATAAAAGGCATCATCCTGGGAAATGAATATCTTCTCTATCGCCATCTTATTATTCCGGTTTAGCAGAGTCTAAGCTGTTGCAACAGCGCTTTAAGCTGCATCTTTTGCACTTCATCCAGCGGAGAGGCCGGGGGGAGTACGTGTGTCGAAATCGGGCGACCGCACATGACGATCGCCTCTTTAATCACGTTAACGAACGGTGTATCCAGTTGATAAATTCGCGGGATTTGCAACAGCGTCTGATGATAGTGTGCCGCTTGCGCCAGATCGCCATCGCGGAAAGCCTGCAGCAGCTTCACTGATATCTGCGGCGCAAAATTGACGCTGGCAGAGATCGCCCCATCACCGCCAAGCAGCAGAGTGTTAAATAGGTGGTCATCGTAACCACAAAGTACCGAGAAGTGTGGGTGCGCCGATTTGACCGTTTTGATCATGCTGCGCAGGTGAGCCACCGAATCGATAGTGTCTTTGATGCCAACAATATTACGTCGCGAATCCACCAGCGTTTTTACCAACTCAGGAGGCAGATCCTGGCCTGTTAACGCCGGAAAGTTATACAGCACCACCGGCAGAGTCACGCAATCAGCCACCTGCTGAAAATAACGAATCAGATTGTGTTCAGAAACTTTCCAGTAATAGGGGTTGATGACCACAATGCCGTCGGCTCCCGCTTCCTGTGCGTGCTGACTAAGTTCGATGACTTCCCGGGCGTTAGTGCCACCGGTGCCAACCAACACCGGCACCCGCCGATCCACATAACCAATGACAAAGGTGGCAATGGTTTTACGCTCATCGACATTAAGCTGAGAGAACTCCCCACCGCTGCCGAGGATGAACAGGCCGTCAACGCCAGCGAAAATCATGTCATCAATCAACGCGGCGGTACCCACTTCATCGAACTGACCATCGGCGGTAAAAATAGTCGAAACAGGCGGAATAATCCCTGAGAACTGCATGGTTTGCTGCATGAGATCCCCTTGCTGAATCATCTTGTTCTATATTATAGAACCTCGTTCTTTTATTTAACGATCATACTATGCCGCCAGCAAAGAAAAGGTAAATGCTAAGGAAGCCGGAAGTGCGTATTTTTTAATCTCGATCACAAAATAACCGTTCTGTTCTAAAAGTTGTGGTGAGCTCGGTGCGAGACATATACCGCCGTTCAGACTGGCTGCGAGAAGAAAAACTGTACGATATTGATGACTGGAGAGAGAGCGAGTGCCCAGGAGTTTTATTCCACTGAGAGGAAAGTAGAAAAAGCAGGCCACAGCACGCTGTGGCCTGAAATGAAACAACGATTAGATTCCTGCCGTTTCACGGATGTATTTACGTGCTTTTACCGCATATTCGAATGGGTTGGCCAGCGCCGGATCCTGCTCGGCCTCGACCACCATCCAGCCTTTATAACCATGATCGTCCAATAATTTGAACACCGGGCGGAAATCAATCACCCCATCGCCCGGAACCGTAAAGGTCCCTTTCTTCACCCCATCAAGGAAAGAGAGCCCTTCACGACGCACCTGTTCAATCACCGGCGGACGCACGTCTTTCAGGTGCACATGGTTAATCCGCGACAAATACTTTTTCAGAATCGCCAGCATCGGCTCCTCACCGCCTTCGGAATACCAGGCATGGCCGGTGTCGAACAGCAGGAAGACCTTGTCATCTACCAGCGACATAAACTTGTCGATCTCTTCGGTGGTCTGGATACCGGTTCCCATATGATGATGGAGACAAACCTGCATACCCTTTTCCGCCGCCAGACGGCCGATGGTGTTGTAACCTTCCGCAACCCGCTGCCACTCTTCTTCGCTAAAACACGGTTTCACATTGCCAAGAATCGGTTTTTCCAGCCCCTGGATACTGCCGCTCTGCTCAGAACAACCGATTACTTTCGCGCCCATGGCATGAAGAAAATTCATATGATTCACAAATTCATCAATGGTTTTTTCCCGCTGCCCGTTGGCAAAAAAGGTACTAAACCAGGCGTTGCAAATCTGAATGCCGCGGATATCCAGCATCGGCTTGAGAACCGCCGGATCGCGTGGATATTTGCTGCCAACTTCGCTACCGGTAAAACCCGCCAGCGCCATTTCGCTGACGGTTTGCTGGAAAGTATTCTCGCTGCCAAGATCCGGCATATCGTCATTCGTCCAGCCAATCGGGGCGATAGCCAGTTTTACATTATCTTTGTTCATAGTAGGGCTCCTGCCGCTGCGCCTTGCCAGCGCAGCAATTGATGCTCGATAAGTTCACATGTTTCCGTTACCTGATTTCTATTTTCCAAATCCCTATGTAAATAGATCTACCCACCAGAAAAATGTGCTTAACGTTTATAGAACTCGGGACATTCAGGCAACGCTATCGTAACCGGTTCGCTGATCCCCTGCGCTTTGATACAGGCGTCGGCAGCAACAGATGCCGCATAGCCATCCCATGCTGATGGGCCATTCAGTTGTCCAGCCTTAACATCGTTAATGAAAGCTTGCAGTTCAACGTCATATGCTTTGATAAAGCGGTCTTTCCAGTCGACCAGAATAGCGGTCGACAGGTTAGCGGATTTACGCATTTGTACCGCTGACGGCTCAGGCAGACGGGCAATGCCGGTTTCACCAATAACCTCGCACTGGATGTCGTAGCCGTACTGGCAATTCACGAACACTTCAACATCGATCAGTGTGCCTTTCCTGGTTTCAAACGACACGATCTGCGGATCCTTCAGCCCCGCATGGGCGTAAGACGTGGAACGCGGGAAGCGTACCTGTACCGAACGATAGTCGTCGTTCAACAACCAGCGCAAAACGTCCAGCTCGTGGATCAGGGTATTGGTGATCGCCATATCGGTGGTATAGTTCTCGCCTACAGACTGATTGCGGTGCGCGCAGCGCAGCATCAGCGGCGCACCGATATCGCCGTCATCAATCACTTTTTTTAACGCCTGATAGCCTTCGTCATAGGGGCGCATGAAACCAACCTGCACCAGGCGGCGCCCCGCTTTCATTTCTGCATCGACAATACGGCGACAGCCTTCCGCGCTCATCGCCAATGGCTTCTCACAGAAGACTGGCTTACCGGCAGCAATAGCAGCCAGCGTATACTCTTCGTGGGTCGGGTCCCATGAGGTGACCAGGATGGCGTCAACATCGCTGGCCTTAATCACATCATGACCATCAGCATAAATTTCCGCAGTGACGCCCGGCAATGCAACCGCAGCGCGAGCGTTCTCTTGATTGATATCTGAAACTGCCACGACCGTGGCGCCCTGTAATACCTGAGTGCAACGGCGGATATGTTCTTTACCAATGGCACCTGCGCCGATAACGCCTAATTTAAGTGACATAGTGAGTGTTCTCCCGATAATTTTAGGGTTCAGAGTTTATGTTCAGTTTTAGTAATCCCGCGCCTGAGCGCGTTTTTCATTAATTATTTTGGCGACCTCGCGGATCCGTGCCGACAGCGCTGTCTGCGCGACACCTACGTTCCACCAACTTCCATAGCCATGCACCATCGTTTTCGGCAGCACTTTTATATCGATCAGCGTACTGATCGTCTCACGACGCGCGGCATCCAGCGCATGGCGCAGTTCATCCAGCGTCGTCACGCGCCAGGTTTTACAACCATAGCCGGCAGCAACAGTAGCAAAATCCACCGGCATCAGGCCCCCCTGAAGCTGGCCCGTCTCCGCGCAACGGAAGCGGAACTCAGTACCAAAACTGTCCATACCATGCCCTATCTGCAGGTTGTTGATGCAACCATTGGCCATATTGTCGAACAGTATGATGTTGATCTTCGCGCGCTCCTGCAGGGAGGTCACCAGTTCGGAATGCAGCATCATGAACGAACCGTCACCCACCAGGGAGTAAACCTCACTCTGGGGCTGAGCCAGTTTAACGCCCAGCGCGGCGCTGACTTCATAACCCATGCAGGAGTAGCCGTATTCCACGTGATAGGTGTTGGTTGCCCGGTTGCGCCAGACGCGCTGCAGGTCTCCCGGCAAACTTCCCGCCGCCGCGACAATCACCGCGTCGGACGGTAAGGTTTCGTTCAGCACGCCGAGGACGCTGCTTTGTGTCAGGGTGGAATCGGTTATCTGGCGGAATTCGCGATACACCGACTCACGATCCAGATGATCATCAATTTCCGGTACGAAAGACTTTTCCTGCCACACCGCCTGATAAACGCGCTGCGTCTCTTTCAATTGACGGCTCTGCACGCTTTCAATCTGCTCGCCCCACCCGGCCTGCCAGGTTTCGCCGGACAGGGCGTCATCCAGGGCAGTAAGGGCTTCACGCGCATCGGCCAGCATTGGAATACCGTCCAGTTTCCAGGCATCGAAATTGCTGACGTTAATATTGAGAAAACGCACTTCCGGATGCTGGAAAATCCATTTCGACGACGTGGTGAAGTCGCTGAACCGCGTACCGAGGCCGATAACTAAATCCGCTTCTTTCGCCAGCAGGTTGGCTGCCAGACACCCGGTTTCACCAACGCCGCCCACATTAAACGGATGCGAAGAGACCACGGTGCCTTTACCGGCCTGGGTTTCGGCAAACGGGATACCGTAGCGTTCGGCAAAACGGGTCAATGCCTCGCCTGCGCCGGAATATTTCACCCCGCCACCGCAAACAATCAGCGGTTTACGGCTGGCTTTAATTGCGGCAACCGCGTCCGCCAGCTGCACGGCGCTAACCGGGCGACGGTCGAGACGGTGTACACGACGGGTAAAGAAAGACGCGGGATAATCCCAGGCTTCACCCTGAACATCCTGCGGCAGGCACAGGGTCACCGCGCCCGTTTCCGCCGGGTCGGTCAGCACGCGCATGGCGTTGATGCAGGCGCTCATCAATTGTTCCGGGCGGGTAATGCGATCCCAGTATTTGCTCACCGCACGAAACGCGTCGTTGGTGCTGATACTCAGATCATGGCTCTGTTCAATTTGCTGTAAAACCGGATCGGGCTGGCGAGTGGCAAACACATCGCCGGGCAGCAATAACAGAGGAATACGGTTGGCGGTCGCGGTGCCGGCGGCGGTAATCATGTTCGCCGCACCGGGGCCGATGGAGGAGGTGCAGGCAATAATCTGACGGCGTAAAGACTGTCTGGCAAAACCCGTCGCAGCATGCGCCATCCCTTGCTCGTTACGCCCCTGATAGACCCGCATTTCACCGCTATCTTGCTCCAGGGCCTGTCCCAGCCCCAGAACGTTGCCGTGGCCAAAGATAGCAAAGATACCTTGCACGAATTTATGCTCTTCACCATCGACGTCCAGGTACTGATTATCCAGGAACTTAACCAGCGCCTGCGCCGTTGTCAGTCTCAGTCTGCCCATGTTGCCTAATCCTTATATTTCAGTATTTGTTGTGTGGGTTAGCGCGTTTGCCCTGTACAGCCTGTACAGTGATACGATTAATGACTCAGGGAAATCGTTAACGTCACAGGAATACTGTTGGATTATAGGCAAACATTTTTTTCATTAAATAGAAATACAGAAGAAATATTTCATTTTGCGAGAGGGATCAAACTATACATAAAATCATTCAGTCGGTATTCAGGCGGCAACAAACAGCATCCCCATGAGCATGCGCAAGCCAGGTGGCTGGAATGAAAAGCAAATCTGTCAGAAACAGATCTGAGCATCATGAAAAAACCGGCCCTCGATAAGGTTCGCACATTTTTTCCGGATGATGGCTAACGCCTTACCCTATCTTTAAAAACATGTAATATCAAAAAGTTATATATATACCCCCAGTCCATTACGGCACGCTACCCACGATTCATGCCCTCGCGGCACAGTTTGTCAGCAGTCTGAAATCCATCAGAAACAGGCGGGGGCGCGGCGATGTTATGGTTGGCCAGGATGAGAGGCAAGAGTGCGCCGGATCATTTTACACCCAATAGATTAGCGGCCGACAAAAGGCGGCAGTTTTATGGATAAAATGCTTACTCGTGCATTTCACACGTTTCATTAACAGCCCGCATTTGGCTGGACGCGCGGTTTATGAGGCCATATCGTTTATATTTCCTTAAAAATCATAGATAAAGAAAATAACACACGCCGTCCGGGACGCCTTTTCGCCGCCTCGCAAGATCCATCCCGGAATGAGGCTCAGCGCGGCATAGTGGTAGATCCCTCACATTTTTGGTTTTTTAATTTCGAACTAGTTTGCAAATGAAATATTTATTTCTCAAACTAAGGGGAACCAATAACCCTCAGGCTGTTTTCGGAGACGCTGTCGGCATCCCGACTCTTCCGTACAGCAGAAATGCAAAAGGAAACCCTAGCTATGAATGCAGCAGTAAAGCGACTCGATGTCATCTGTATTGGCCGGGTGGCAGTCGATCTCTACGCCCAGCAAATTGGCTCAAGGCTGGAAGATGTTGCCAGTTTTTCTAAATACCTTGGAGGTTCTTCCGGCAACGTCGCCTTCGGTACCGCCATTCAGGGATTAAAATCGGCCATGCTCGCGCGCGTAGGCGACGAACATAATGGCCGTTTTTTACGTGAAACGCTTAGCCGCGCCGGCGTCGATACGGAATACTTGATCACGGATAAGCAGCGCCTGACGGCATTAGTGATGCTGGGAATCAAAGATCAGGAGACGTTCCCGCTCATTTTTTACCGCGATAACTGCGCCGATATGGCACTTTCGCCAGAAGATATTAAGGAAGAGTATATTGCCTCTTCCCGGGCGCTGGCGGTAACCGGTACTCACCTTTCGCACGCCAATACCCGTGAAGCGGTGTTGAAAGCGCTGGAGTATGCCCGTCGTCACGGCCTGCGTACCGCGCTGGACATCGATTATCGCCCGGTACTCTGGGGCTTAACTTCGCTGGGCGATGGTGAAACGCGTTTCATTGAATCCGGCCCGGTAACCAGCCAGCTCCAGGAAGTGCTGCATCTGTTCGATTTAGTGGTCGGCACTGAAGAGGAGTTCCATATTGCCGGCGGCAGCACTGATACGCTAACCGCGCTGAAAAACGTGCGTAATGCCACTAAAGCGACGCTGGTTTGCAAACGCGGTCCGATGGGTTGTGTGGTGCTGGAAGGCGCCATTCCGGACAGCTGGGATAGCGTACCGCTGCACCAGGGCGTGCGCGTAGAGGTGCTTAACGTTCTGGGCGCTGGCGACGCCTTTATGTCAGGCCTCCTGCGGGGCTGGCTTAACGATGAAGGCTGGGAGCAGGCTTGCCGTTACGCTAACGCCTGCGGCGCGCTGGTGGTCTCGCGCCACGGTTGCGCACCGGCAATGCCAACCAAAGTCGAGCTTGACGACTACCTGTCGCGCGCAGAATCGGTCCCGCGTCCGGATGTCGACGCGCGCCTCAACCATCTCCATCGTGTCACCAGCCGCCGTCATGCATGGCCTGAGCTGTGTATCTTCGCCTTTGACCACCGTAAACAACTGGCGGATCTGGCACAGGAAACCGGGCGCGATGAATCCTGCATTCCACCTCTGAAGCTGTTGCTGCTGGCCGCCGCGGAAGCCGCCGCGAAAGAAGCCGGACTTGATGGACGCAGCGGTATCCTCGCCGATGGCACCTACGGTCAGAGTTCACTCAATGCCATCACCGGTAAAGGCTGGTGGATTGGTCGTCCGATCGAAATGCCGAGCTCACGTCCGCTACGTCTGGAGCATGGCAACATCGGTTCCCAACTGATCGACTGGCCGCTGGAGCATGTGGTGAAATGCCTGGTCTTCTACCATCCGGCCGATCCCGCCGAACTGCGCGCCGAGCAGGATGCGCTGCTGCTGGAGGTCTGGCAGGCGTGCAACAAGTCCGGCCATGAACTGCTGCTGGAAATTATCCTGCCGGAGAACGGCCCGGATAACGATGAACGCCATTACCACGATATGCTGGAACACTTCTATCAGTTGGGTATTCAGCCGGACTGGTGGAAGCTGCCGCCGCTGTCGAGCGCTGAATGGGAGAGGATCAGCAAGCTGATTGAACGTGAAGATAGCTGGTGTCGTGGGATACTGATCCTCGGCCTGGATGCGCCATCGGATCGCCTGCGCGCCGGTTTTGCCGAAGCCGCGAAGCATCCAATGATCAAAGGCTTTGCCGTTGGTCGCACCATCTTTGGCCAGCCTTCACGCCGCTGGATGCAAGGAGAACTGACCGACGAGGCACTGATTGAAGAAGTGAAACACAACTACCTCACGCTCATCGGCTACTGGCGCGAAGCCCGCGGCTGATTCTGAACCGGCCCGCATCCTCTCCTGAAGATGCGGGCTTTTTTTCTGGATCTTCACGAAATAAGCCGAGAATTTCAGCGAAGTGAATGAAAAATTCGCTTCATTTGATACACTGGAAATTATATTCCTTTTCTTTTTTCAGAGCGCAATCTATGGCCAATAATCCGACTCAACTTACCATCTTGCAGGATGAAATCAGGCGTCGCTACGACACATTAAGTAAACGCCTGAAGCAGGTAGCCCGTTATATTCTGGATAACAGTAATAGCGTCGCTTTCGACACCGTGGCCTCTATCGCGCAGCAGGCAGATGTCCCGCCTTCAACACTGATTCGTTTCGCTAATGCCTTTGGTTTTAGCGGCTTTAATGAAATGAAGCAGATGTTTAAACAGCATCTGATGGAGGAGACCGCTAACTATACTGAACGTGCGCGTCTGTTCCGCCAGACCACCACAGATGACTCCAGCCCGCCGGAAACGCCGACCGAAATCCTGAATATGTTTACGATGGTCAACACACAGGCGCTACAGCAGCTGGCAATGCAGACTTCCGGCGATGAGCTACAACGCGCGGTGGCGCTGCTGGCAGAGGCGGAAAACATTTACGTGATTGGCCTGCGTCGCTCCTTTAGCGTCGCCTCCTATCTGACCTACGCCCTGCGCCATCTGGACCGCAAAGCGTTCCTGATTGACGGCCTCGGCGGGATGTTCACCGAACAGCTCAGCCTTGTGAGCCAGAAGGACGTTGTCATCGCGGTAAGCTTCTCCCCCTATGCGCGTGAAGTCGTCGAACTGGTGGAACTGGGGGCACAACGCAAAGCCCGACAGATAGCGATTACCGACAGTCAGGTCAGCCCGCTGGCGGCCTTCAGCGATGTCTGTTTTGTGGTACGCGAGGCGCAGGTTGATGGTTTCCGTTCTCAGGTGGCCTCCCTGTGTCTGGCTCAGACGCTGGCGGTCTCTCTGGCGCTGAATAGCAGCCAGGAGGCAGAAGCGAAGCAGCAGGCTTAATTTTTTGGTTTTCCCTGGGCTGCGCGTTGTGTCTGCCCGTTCAGCCGCCATCCGGCACAGAATACGGGCACTATTGCAAAATTTAAGGCCGGTTAGCATCGCTAATCGGCCTTTTCGTCATCAGTAATTCATCATCAACAACTATTCGCCGTGACGGGGATATTCAGGGCTGTTGATCCACGCGTGATCGTCTTCCCAGGTAAACAGCCATTTACGATCCGGGCCCGCCATAACGTTCAGATAATAACTGTCATAACCCGCAATCGCTGCCACCGGATGATAACCGCGCGGCACCATGACCACATCGTGGTTATAAGGGGCCATGCAGGCATCCAGACTGCGGTCATCAGTGTAAACACGCTGAAACGCAAAACCCTGCGGCGGATCGAAACGATGATAATAGGTTTCTTCCAGTTGGGTTTCCTGACCCGGCAGCGCCGTATCATGCTTATGCGATGGCCATGAGCTGGTCGCACCCTCATCGGTGTACACTTCCACCACCAGCAGGCAATCCGCCTGCACGTTATCCGGCAGAATATTATGCACCAGACGCTGATTGCGGCCTTTACCGCGATGCTCCACGCCCACATCCTGCGGGGAGATGACTCGCGCAGGAAGCGTACCTTTGCCCGGCGCGCTGCATACGGCCAGCTCAAGGTCAGAATCCGCCGTCACTTCGACTTTATCCTGCGGCGGCACGTAGACTGACCATGGCGGCGTGCGCTCAAACGGCGACATCCGCTGACCAAGATTCGGAAAGTCAGCTTTCGTGGTTTTTACCGAAGCCAGCCCGGCAACCAGCACCAGGCACAGTTCGCGATCGCCGCTATCCAGCGTAATGGTTTGCCCTTTCTTTAACATCCAGACATCAAAACCGATATATTTCCACCCCGCGCTTTGCGGGGTGATGTGCTGGATTTGCCCTTCTTGTTTCGCTTTAGCCAGTAAAGACATGGCGTTCTCCTTCGCCGATTAGCCTAACGTCGGCATACTGAACTCAGATACAGTTTGCTGCCCTTGCGGCCAGCGGACGGTGGCGGTTTTCATACGCGTGTAGAAACGTACCCCATCCGGCCCATGCACGTTCAGTGCGCCAAATACGGAGCGTTTCCAGCCGCCAAAGCTATGGAAGGCCATTGGAACAGGAACAGGGACGTTGACCCCAACCATTCCGGCCTGAACATCATGTACAAATTCGCGTGCGGTGTGCCCGTTGCTGGTAAAGACGGCGCTGCCGTTGCCAAACTCATGGCTATTCACCAGCTCCAGCGCGCTGTGGTAATCCGCCACGCGGACAATCCCCAGCACCGGGCCAAAAATCTCTTCGCGCCAGATAGTCATCTCTGGGGTAACGTTATCAAACAGCGTTCCGCCGACGTAGTACCCCTCTTCAAACCCGGCTACCCGCAGCTTACGTCCGTCAACAACCAGCGTCGCCCCTTCGCTGGCCCCTTTATCAATATACCCTAGCACTTTCTTCTGATGAGTATCGGAAACAACCGGTCCCATCTCGTTCTCTTCTTTGCCGCGCATACATCCCGGGCCGACTTTCAGGGCTTCCACCAACGGTTTCAGACGTGCGATCAGCTTGTCAGCCGTTTCATCACCTACAGCCACCACGACCGGCAGCGCCATGCAGCGTTCGCCTGCTGAGCCGAATGCGCCGCCCATAATGGCGTTAACGGTGGCATCAAGATCCGCGTCCGGCATAACAATCGCGTGGTTTTTCGCCGCGCCGAATGCCTGAACCCGCTTACCATACGCGCTGGCGGTTTTATAAATATGCTCCGCCACGCCGGAAGATCCTACAAAGCTTACCGCCGCAATACGCGGGTCCTTATACAGCTGTTCAGCGTCTTCATTGCTGCAGTGCACCACGTTAAAGACGCCATCCGGCAGGCCCGCTTCTTTCAGCAGTTCCGCCAGACGTACAGCGGCGGTCGGCGCCAGCGCAGGCGGCTTAAGAACAAAGCTATTTCCACAAGCCAGCGCCAGCGGGAACATCCACATCGGCACCATCGCAGGGAAGTTAAATGGCGTAATGCCCGCCACCACACCCAGCGGCTGCATCAGGGAATAGCTGTCAACACTGGTCCCCACATCCGAGGAGAATTCCCCCTTGATGAGGTGCGGAATACCGCAGGCAAATTCAACAACTTCCATGCCACGGGTCAGCTCACCCATTGCGTCTGAAAAGACTTTACCGTGCTCGCTGACAATAATCCCTGCCAACTCTTCGGCATGCTGTTCAAGCAACATTTTAAAATTGAACATCACGCGAGCGCGGCGCAGCGGCGTGGTACGCGACCAACCCTCAAAAGCATCCCGAGCAACCTGAATGGCGTCAGACACTTCCTGGGCGGTCGATAACGTGACTTCGCGGACCACTTTGCCCGTCGCGGGGTCAAAAACCGGTATCGTTTTATTGCTGCTGCTGGTAACGGTCTGCCCGCCAATAAAGTTTCCTGTGATAGTCATGCTTTCGCCTCATAGTATGGAGTATCGGGGCCAACGCAGTACGGCCCATTGCTGGATCTGCTATGCTATAACCGTAGTAAAATGAAATTAATATTTCAATATTCATCTATAATGAAATTCTATTTTGGTGATGAGAGTCGCATTTTCCTGTAAGAAAATGTCACCTCGCAGGCGAAATAGTCACGAAAAGAGATGAGATATGACAGGAAGCGGCGAACGATAGTAACAAAAACGCAACAGATACTCACATTGCGATCCGGCTCAAAAATCCACCATTTCATGCATTGTTATTTTTAGAATAAATATTTTAATTGTAACATATCCGAACGCGTCCCTTTTTTGCGCCAGTAAAGCGTATTGCTTCGACCCGCTGAAGCGGATTTATTCGAGGGTGAAGGCGACAACATGGCGTAAACCATGGCGAAATGCGCCGTCGTACGGCAGACCGGGAAATACAAGGAAACGTGTCAGACAGGAAGGGGCGATAAAACGCCCCTTTCGACATCAGAAAGAGGGTGTATTACATCAGGATTTACGCATCATCAACCAGAGGCTCAGCAAAAAGAAGCTGGCGCTCGGCAACAACGCGCCGATAATCGGCGGAATACCGTATACCAGGGTTAACGGGCCAAAAATCTGGTCCAGCACATAGAAGATAAAACCGAAGCTGATCCCGGTAACCACCCTGATCCCCATCGGCACGCTACGCAGCGGGCCAAAGATAAATGACAGGGCCATCAGCATCATCACCGCCACCGACAGCGGCTGGAAGATTTTGCTCCACATATTGAGCTGATAACGCCCCGGATCCTGACCGCTGGACCGCAGATAGTTGACATAGTTATACAGGCCGCTGATCGACAGCGCATCCGGGTCCAGCGCCACCACGCCCAGTTTATCCGGCGTCAGATTGGTTTTCCAGGTCCCGCTGACCCTCTGGGTACCGGTCACCTGTTTCGGGTTGGTAAGATCGGATTCATCCACCTGCGACAAGTGCCAGAGCTTGTTCTCGGTATCAAATTTCGCTGAAGCGGCATAGCGAACCGACTGTAAACGACGCTGGTCGTTAAAAGCGTAAATACTCACGCCGCCGAGCTCATCGGCACCTTTTACCCGTTCAATATAAACAAAGTTATTGCCGTCTTTCGCCCACAGCCCCTGCTGAGTGGAAAGCAGGGAACCGCCATACATCTGTTGAGCACGGTAGTTACGCGCCATCTGCTCACCCTGCGGCGCAACCCATTCACCCATAGCCATAGTCAGCAATACCAGCGGGATCGCGGTTTTCATTACCGACAGCGCAACCTGAAAACGGGTAAAACCGGAAGCCTGCATCACCACCAGTTCGCTGCGCTGGGCCAGCATCCCCAACCCCAGCAGCGCGCCAAGCAGCGCCGCCATCGGAAAGAATATCTGGATATCTTTCGGCACGCTAAGGATCGTGTAAATCCCCGCGCCCAGCGCATCGTAGTTACCCTGCCCCGCTTTTTTCAACTGATCGACAAATTTGATGATGCCCGAGAGGGAGACCAGCATGAACAGCGTCATCATGATGGTATTGAAGATCGTCTTACCGATATAACGGTCAAGTACGCCAAACGCCTGCATTACACCGCTCCTTTATTAAAACGGGCACGGAAGCGGCGCATCGGCACCGTATCCCACAGGTTCAACAGCACGGCCAATGCGAAATAGAGCAGATTGACTCCCCACATCCAGATCATCGGATCCATTTTTCCTTTACCGCCGTTCGATTTAATCGACGTCTGCAGCAGGAAGAACACCAGATACAGCAGCATCGCGGGCAACATCGATAGCACGCGGCCCTGACGCGGATTCACCACGCTGAGCGGCACAACCATCAGCGCCATGATGAACACCGTCGCCACCAGCGTGAAACGCCAGTGCAGCTCCGCCCGGGCGCGATCGGTATCAGTACGCCATAACGTACGCATGTCCATCTGTTCAGTATCGTTAGGATCGGATGCCACCGCCTGATGGCCGATAATCGCCTGATAATTTTTAAAGTCGGTGATGCGGAAATCTCTCAGCATCGCGGTCCCTTCAAAGCGCGTGCCCTGATTCATGGTGACCACCTGCGAGCCGTCTTTACGCAATGTCAGCTCGCCGGTGTCCGCGACCACCACCGAAGGACGGGCATTGCCTTTAGGACGGAGTTGTGCCAGGAAGACATCGCTGAAATGGTTGCCTTTGACATTTTCGATAAACAGTACCGCGCTGCCGTCGCTGGCCTGCTGGAACTGCCCCTGGGCCAGCGCAGCCATACCGGGATTCGCTTTCGCTTCCGCCAGCACTTCATCCTGATGGCGGGACGACCAGGGCCCGGCCCACATGACGTTAACCGCCGCGATGATGCCGGTAAATAGTGCAAGGATCATCGCGGCTTTCACCAGCACGGCTTTACTCAAGCCGCAGGCGTGCATCACCGTAATTTCACTTTCGGTATACAGTTTACCCAGCGTCATTAGCAGCCCGAGAAACAAACTCAGGGGCAGAATGAGCTGCGCCATTTCAGGTACGCCCAGCCCCAACAGTGAGAGCACCAGATTCGTCGGGATATCGCCATCAACAGCGGCGCCAAGGATCCTGACCAGTTTCTGACAGAAGAAAATGAGTAGCAGGATGAACAAGATCGCCAACTGGCTTTTCAGCGTCTCACGAACCAGATATCTTATGATTAACACTATAAATACGCCCGTAAAAACCCGTTTTATTGCAGGAAAATTGCTTGTTTCATGGCTTAAACGTCATTTATTCTCTTTGGTCGTCGAAAACATCGCTAAGATTAAATGACTCGCTGGTTCCGCGTATCAGGATCTTTTCTGACGAACCAAAGCCGTAATAACGTTAAGATTAACATGAAGTCACCACAACAGCGGACATGAGTTACGAAAGCTTTCAATTTCTGTACTCTATGGATTTCGAGTTGCAGGCAGGCGGCAAAGACTGTGAAGCTCCGGCGCTTACATCAGGTAAGTGACTGAGGTGAGCAGGCGCAGCCAACGCATCTGCAACGTGAAAGACGACGAGTATATCTGTAGCGACCACTGTTGTCTTTAAGATTCAGGAGCATAGTGCATGGAGTTCAGTGTAAAAAGCGGTAGCCCGGAGAAGCAGCGGAGCGCCTGCATCGTAGTTGGCGTCTTTGAACCGCGTCGGCTCTCCCCCATCGCCGAACAACTCGACAAAATTAGCGATGGTTATATCAGTGCCCTGCTGCGTCGCGGCGAACTGGAAGGCAAGCCTGGCCAGACATTATTGCTGCACCATGTGCCGAATATTTTGTCGGAGCGCATTCTGCTCATCGGCTGCGGTAAAGAGCGTGAGCTGGACGAGCGACAGTACAAACAGGTCATTCAGAAAACCATCAATACGCTGAATGACACCGGCTCAATGGAAGCGGTCTGCTTCCTGACCGAACTGCACGTCAAAGGCCGCAACAACTACTGGAAAGTGCGCCAGGCTGTCGAAACGGCCAAAGAGACGCTGTACAGCTTTGATCAACTGAAGACCAACAAGAGCGAGCCGCGCCGCCCGCTGCGTAAAATGGTCTTTAACGTGCCGACCCGCCGGGAACTGACCAGCGGCGAGCGTGCGATCCAGCACGGTCTGGCGATTGCCGCCGGGATTAAAGCGGCGAAAGATCTCGGCAATATGCCGCCGAATATCTGTAATGCCGCCTACCTGGCCTCCCAGGCGCGCCAGCTGGCCGACAGCTACAGCAAGAACGTCATTACCCGCGTCATCGGCGAACAGCAGATGAAAGAGCTGGGGATGCACGCTTACCTGGCGGTCGGTCACGGTTCGCAGAACGAATCGCTGATGTCGGTGATCGAATACAAAGGCAACCCGTCGGAAGACGCACGGCCGATCGTGCTGGTGGGCAAAGGGCTGACCTTTGACTCCGGCGGCATCTCCATCAAGCCTGCCGAAGGTATGGATGAGATGAAGTACGATATGTGCGGCGCAGCGGCGGTGTACGGCGTGATGCGTATGGTCGCCGAGCTTCAGCTACCGTTAAACGTTGTCGGCGTACTGGCCGGGTGTGAAAACATGCCGGGCGGGCGAGCGTATCGTCCGGGCGACGTGCTGACCACCATGTCCGGCCAGACGGTTGAAGTGCTGAACACCGATGCCGAAGGGCGCCTGGTGCTATGCGATGTGCTGACCTACGTTGAGCGTTTCGAGCCGGAAGCGGTGATTGACGTCGCGACCCTGACGGGCGCCTGCGTGATCGCGCTGGGCCATCACATCACCGGTCTGATGTCGAACCACAATCCGCTGGCGCATGAACTGATTAGCGCGTCCGAACAGGCGGGCGACCGCGCATGGCGCTTGCCGTTGGGCGATGAGTTCCAGGAACAGCTGGAGTCTAACTTTGCGGATATGGCGAACATCGGCGGCCGTCCAGGTGGTGCTATCACCGCCGGTTGCTTCCTGTCGCGCTTTACCCGTAAGTACAACTGGGCGCACCTGGACATCGCCGGCACCGCATGGCGTTCCGGCAAAGCGAAAGGCGCCACCGGTCGTCCGGTGGCGTTGCTGTCGCAGTTCCTGCTCAATCGCGCGGGTTTTAACGGCGAAGAGTAAGTTTGCATGATTGCCGGATGGCGACGCATATGCGCCGTATCCGGCCTACATGGAGTATTTAACCGTAGGCCGGATAAGCGTAGCGCCATCCGGCTTCGCATTTAAATTCACCACAAGAAGCCCCATATATGAAGAATGCAACGTTCTATATTCTGGACAATGACACCATCGTTGATGGCCTGAGCGCCGTTGAACAACTGGTGTGCGACATTGCCGCAGAACGTTGGCGCAGTGGTAAACGCGTGCTGATTGCCTGTGAAGACGAGAAACAGGCCATCCGCCTGGATGAAGCACTGTGGGCAAGACCGCCGGAGAGTTTTGTCCCACATAATCTGTCGGGAGAAGGCCCTGCAGGCGGTGCGCCAGTGGAGATCGCCTGGCCGCAGAAACGCAACAGCAGCCCGCGGGATATTCTGATCAGCCTGCGGCTAAACTTTGCAGATTTTGCCACCGCTTTCACAGAAGTGATAGACTTCGTCCCCTATGAAGATTCTTTGAAGCAACTGGCGCGCGAACGCTATAAAGCGTACCGCATGGCTGGTTTCAACCTGAACACGGCAACCTGGAAATAATGGAAAAGACATACAACCCCCAAGATATCGAACAGCCGCTTTACGAGCACTGGGAAAAGCAGGGCTATTTCAAACCCAATGGCGACGAAAGCCAGGAAAGCTTCTGCATCATGATCCCGCCGCCGAACGTCACCGGCAGTTTGCATATGGGTCATGCCTTTCAGCAAACCATTATGGATACCCTGATCCGCTACCAGCGCATGCAGGGTAAAAACACCCTGTGGCAGGTCGGTACCGACCACGCGGGGATCGCAACCCAGATGGTGGTTGAGCGCAAAATTGCCGCCGAAGAGGGTAAAACCCGCCATGATTACGGGCGTGATGCCTTCATCGACAAAATCTGGCAGTGGAAAGCGGAATCCGGCGGCACCATTACCCGTCAGATGCGCCGTCTGGGTAACTCCGTAGACTGGGCGCGCGAGCGCTTCACCATGGACGAAGGCCTGTCCAACGCGGTGAAAGAAGTGTTTGTCCGCCTGTACAAAGAAGATCTGATCTACCGCGGCAAGCGTCTGGTCAACTGGGACCCGAAACTGCGCACCGCCATCTCTGACCTGGAAGTGGAAAACCGCGAGTCCAAAGGCTCCATGTGGCACATCCGCTACCCGCTGGCTGACGGTGCGAAAACCGCAGACGGTAAAGATTACCTGGTGGTCGCCACCACCCGTCCGGAAACCCTGCTGGGCGATACTGGCGTGGCCGTCAACCCGGAAGATCCGCGCTATAAAGACCTGATCGGCAAATACGTCATTCTGCCGCTGGTTGACCGCCGCATTCCGATCGTCGGTGATGAACATGCCGATATGGAAAAAGGCACCGGCTGTGTGAAGATCACCCCGGCGCACGACTTTAACGACTATGAAGTGGGCCGTCGTCATGCCCTGCCAATGATCAACATCTTCACCTTTGATGGCGATATCCGCGAAACTGCGGAAGTGTATGACACCAAAGGCGAAGAGTCCGACGTCTACTCCAGCGACATTCCGGCGGAATTCCAGAAGCTGGAGCGCTTTGCCGCACGTAAAGCGGTGGTTGCCGCTATCGATGCCCTCGGCCTGCTGGAAGAGATTAAACCGCACGATCTGACCGTACCGTACGGTGACCGCGGCGGCGTGGTTATCGAACCGATGCTGACCGACCAGTGGTACGTGCGTGCCGACGTGCTGGCAAAACCGGCGGTGGAAGCGGTTGAGAACGGCGATATCCAGTTCGTGCCAAAACAGTACGAAAACATGTACTTCTCCTGGATGCGCGATATTCAGGACTGGTGTATCTCCCGTCAGCTGTGGTGGGGCCATCGCATCCCGGCATGGTATGACAACGACGGCAACGTCTACGTTGGCCGCAGCGAAGACGAAGTGCGTCAGGAAAACAACCTGAGCGCCGACGTTGCCCTGCGCCAGGACGACGACGTACTGGACACCTGGTTCTCCTCCGCGCTGTGGACCTTCTCGACGCTCGGCTGGCCGGAAAACACCGACGCGCTGCGTCAGTTCCACCCCACCAGCGTGATGGTCTCCGGTTTCGACATTATCTTCTTCTGGATTGCCCGCATGATCATGATGACCATGCACTTCATCAAAGATGAAAACGGCAAGCCGCAGGTGCCGTTCAAGACCGTCTATATGACCGGTCTGATTCGCGATGACGAAGGGCAGAAAATGTCCAAATCCAAGGGTAACGTTATCGACCCGCTGGATATGGTTGACGGTATTTCCCTGCCGGAGCTGCTGGAAAAACGTACCGGTAACATGATGCAGCCGCAGTTGGCTGAGAAGATCGCCAAGCGTACTGAGAAACAATTCCCGGACGGCATTGAGCCGCACGGTACTGACGCCCTGCGCTTCACCCTGGCGGCGCTGGCCTCTACCGGCCGCGACATCAACTGGGATATGAAGCGTCTGGAAGGCTACCGTAACTTCTGTAATAAGCTGTGGAACGCCAGCCGCTTTGTGCTGATGAATACCGAAGATCAGGATTGCGGCTTCAACGGCGGCGAGATGACCCTGTCGCTGGCGGATCGCTGGATCCTGGCGGAATTCAATCAGACCATCAAAACGTACCGCGAAGCGCTGGACAGCTTCCGCTTCGATATCGCAGCGGGCATTCTGTACGAGTTCACCTGGAACCAGTTCTGCGACTGGTATCTGGAGCTGACCAAGCCGGTCATGAACGGCGGCTCTGAAGCAGAACTGCGCGGCACCCGCAACACGCTGGTCACCGTGCTGGAAGGTCTGCTGCGCCTGGCGCACCCGATCATCCCGTTCATCACCGAAACCATCTGGCAGCGTGTGAAAGTGATTTCCGGCATTACCGCCGACACCATCATGCTACAGCCGTTCCCGCAGTACGATGCCTCCCAGGTGGATGAAGCCGCACTGGCCGATACCGAATGGCTGAAGCAGGCGATCGTTGCGGTGCGTAACATCCGTGCGGAAATGAACATCGCGCCGGGTAAACCGCTGGCGCTGCTGCTGCGTGGTTGCAGCGAGGCGGCGATTCGTCGCGTCAACGACAACCGCAGCTTCCTGCTGAACCTGGCGCGTCTGGAAAGCATCACCGTGCTGCCAGCCGATGACAAAGGGCCGGTTTCCGTGACCAAAATCATCGACGGAGCCGAACTGCTGATCCCGATGGCCGGTCTTATCGACAAAGAAGCCGAGCTGGCGCGTCTGGCGAAAGAAGTGGCGAAGGTCGAAGCGGAAATTGGCCGTATTTCGGGCAAACTGGCGAACGAAGGTTTTGTCGCCCGCGCGCCGGAAGCGGTGATCGCCAAAGAGCGTGAGAAACTGGAAGGCTACGCGGAAGCGAAAGCGAAGCTGATTGAGCAGCAGGCGGTTATCGCCGCGCTGTAAAGATCGTACCAGACTGTTTGCCGGATGGCGCTACGCTTATCCGGCCTACGGTTTCGGGTAGCCCGGACAAGACGCAGCAGCGCCGACTCCGGGTTATCCGCGTTACGCTTCCAACCGCCTGAATTATCGTCGCTTGCACTCCCCCTCCCGGCAGTGTTATTAACTGCATATGTTCAGCCATTTATGTCATGAGTTTCGCTATGAGTGTGATTTCACCGGTTGCGGCGACATTGCGTCGAATCACCGCTGACGATAACCCCGCCATTGCCAGCGTTATCCGCCAGGTTTCCGCTGAATATGGCTTAACCCCCGATAAAGGCTATACGGTGGCCGACCCGAATCTGGATGAGCTTTTCCAGTTGTACAGCCAGCCGGGCTCTGCCTATTGGGTAGCCGAACAAAATGGCCTGGTCGTTGGCGGTGGCGGAATTGCGCCTCTGACCTGTAGCGAGCCCGATATTTGCGAGCTACAAAAAATGTATTTTATGGCCTCTGCACGCGGCCACGGGCTGGCAAAGAAGCTGGCGCTGATGGCATTGGATCACGCCCGCGAACAGGGATTCAAACGCTGCTATCTGGAAACCACCGCCTTCCTTAAAGAAGCGGTTGGTTTATATGAACACCTTGGCTTTAAGCATATCGACGGCCCGCTGGGCTGCACCGGACATGTTGACTGCGAAGTCAGAATGTTAAAAACGCTGTAGCACGCCGAAACAACCGCGCCGGTTCATCGAAAAATTGCATCAATCTAATACAAAAAGAGCATTATTCACGGTAAATTTTCGCTAATACACTGTCTGAGTATTCGCTATTTTTTAGCCTGCCACCGTGGCAGGCATTACTCAGGATCGAACATAATGAAAAAACTCCCATTCCTGCTGACCAGCAGCCTGATTTTTGGCGGCATGGTGTCCAGCGTCTATGCCAACGCGCTTCCGGGTAATACCGAAGGTGCCCAGATCATGCACGTGGAAAAAACACAGGGCCGTATCGATGCGCTAAACGATATTGTTTACAGCCAGGTTAAAAGCACCGTAGCCGTTCGTCAGTTGCATATGTCATTGCTGGTGCCATACAACGACGACCTGAAACCGGCAATTGTTTATTTCCCCGGCGGCGGATTCACCGGTTCAGCATGGCATAAGTTTATCCAAATGCGCATGGCGCTGGCGGAGGCCGGATTCGTTGTTGCAGCGGCGGAATACCGCACGATTCCCGACACCTTTCCGGCTCCGGTAGTCGATGGTAAAGCCGCGATTCGTTACCTGCGCGAGCATGCCGCTGAATACGGTATCGACCCGTCCCGCATTGGCGTACTGGGCGACTCCGCCGGCGGCTATCTGGCGCAGATGCTGGCGCTGACCAATGGCGATAAATCATTCGACCGTGGCGACAATCTCGCACAATCTTCCGATGTCCAGGCCGCCGCGACGCTGTACGGGATTTCGAATTTACTGAACATTGGCGAGGGCTTCCCGGAAGCGATACAAAAAGTGCACCAGTCGCCGGCTGTCACAGAGGCGCTACTGGTAAACGGTAGCGCCTTCCGCGACTGGCCGGGAGCCACTATCGACAGCGATAAACAGAAAGCGCTGGCCGCCAGCCCAATGGGCCATATTCACGGTAAGAAACCGCCGTTTTTGATTATGCACGGCAGCGCTGACACGCTGGTCTCGCCGGTACAAAGTAAGCAACTCTATGAAGCGCTGAAAAAGGAGGGTAATCAGGCGGATTACGTGTTGCTGGAAGGCGCAAACCATGGGGATGATAACTGGTATCAGAAGCCGGTTATTGAACGCGTGGTGAAATGGTTTAAAGCGACTCTCGGCGCGCCGAAAGCCGCCACTGCGGGGAAAAAAGATAAAAACGCCAATCTGTAGCGAACACCAGACCGCCGTGGCTAAACGGCGGTCAGCGTTCAGGCCGGGACACCGCTATGGAAACGGAATTCCGTTTCCGGCGTGTTAATCAACACGGCTTCCGCCTCGCCAAGCTGGCGCACGCGTTCGCGAATATCATCTTCGGCAATCCGCTGCGCCAGTTCCAGATAGTCCTGATAATGGCGTGCTTCCGAGCGCAGCAGCGACAAATAAAACGTCTGCAGATCATTATCCAGCCATGGCGCCAGCGCGGCAAAACGCTCGCAGGAGCGGGCTTCGATGTAAGCGCCGCAAATCAGTTTATCAATAAGCATCGCAGGTTCATGAGAACGCACTTCCCGACGCAGCCCGCGCGCATAGCTGCTGGCGGTAATTTTGACGTAGGGGATATCGCGGGAAAGCATGATTTCGCGAACCTGCCAAAAGTGATGCAGCTCTTCTTTGATCAGCAAAATCATGCTGTCGAGTAGCTGACGCCCCCAGGGATCGTCGGTCTGCGGCATGGCGCTTTTATTAATCTGTTTATGCAGCGCGACAAAATCAGGCTCTGACCCGCGTCGCCAGGTGAAATCCTCATAGGGCTTCAGGCAGGCCAAAAGCTCATCCGACTCTTCTTTATCCGCCACATATCGACGCACCAGCAGCATGGCATTTTGCGCCGCCTTTAGCTCGCATACCATATGGTCCGTCAGCAGCAGCGGGAGATTTTCCGGTTTACGGGCTTCATCGATCCACGCCTGCGGCGTCGGACAATGTAAAAATTCTAAGATCGGGGAGAGTATTTGCGGATAATCCATTGACGTTCCTTGCTACACACACAATCATTCAGATACATCGCGACGGCAAAGAACACGGCTCCGGGATGAACAGCGTGCTGTTGCCAACGTGAATGATGATGGATATAAACGACGGCATACCTTGCCGTCGTTTACTTCAACGCGGAGATGCTTAGTGGCGAATGCCGTTGTCGTCGTCCATAAGATCTTCGTCGTCATCACCTTCTTCGTCTTCCCCGTCGGGATCTTCGTAGTAGGTGCCCCAGCCGTCGTACTCAACGTCGTATTTTTCAGCCAGCGTCATCAGTTGCTCGACCTGGGCATCGATCAGCTCAGCATTCAGCGCAGATTCACTGAGGATATCGCAACAAATAACCATCTCCCCCTCTTCAACTTCCAGCTCTTCTGGCTCGGTCACTTCGTAACCCAGTTTGAAGGCTTCAACTGCCACTTTCTCCAGCGTGTCGAAATCATCGGCGGAAAGATGATGTTCGATGGTGTACAGCGCATCCGGATCGCTGCCATCTTCGAGCAGCTCTTCGATAATCAGACGCGTTTCTTCACGCTGCTCTTCCAGTAGTTCCGGGTTTGCCATGGCTTGTTCCTCATAATATGTCGCGGATACTGCATATTGTCACATACCGCCGTGATTGCCTCCACCTTCTGAGAGAAAGATTTATCGCACGGGGTTGCAAATGAATATTAATACATATAAAGTGAATTTTAATTCAGTAAGTGGCCTAAGCCATGTGAGGAAACCATGTCAGCGTTTTATCAGAAGCACTTTTTAAAGTTACTCGATTTTACCTCTGCCGAAATTACCTCCCTGCTTGAGCTGGCAGCCAGACTCAAAGCAGATAAAAAAAACAATATTGAAGTCCAGCATCTCATCGGCAAAAACATCGCGCTCATCTTCGAAAAAGACTCGACCCGTACCCGATGCTCTTTCGAAGTTGCCGCATACGATCAGGGCGCTCGCGTAACCTATCTTGGGCCAAGCGGCAGCCAGATTGGGCATAAAGAGTCCATTAAAGACACCGCCCGCGTGCTGGGACGCATGTATGACGGTATTCAGTACCGCGGCCACGGCCAGGAAATCGTAGAAACGCTGGCGGAATATGCGGGCGTTCCCGTGTGGAATGGATTGACCAATGAATTTCACCCCACGCAGCTGCTGGCGGATTTGCTGACCATGCAGGAACACCTGCCGGGCAAAGCCTTCAATGAGATGACGCTGGTTTACGCTGGCGATGCGCGTAATAACATGGGCAATTCCATGCTGGAAGCCGCCGCGCTGACGGGGCTGGATTTACGCCTGGTGGCTCCACAGGCATGCTGGCCGGATGCAAGCCTGGTCGCAGAGTGCAAAGCGCTGGCGCAAAAGAACGGCGGCAATATTACGCTGACTGAAGATATTGCAGCGGGTGTAAAAGGCGCGGACTTTATCTATACCGATGTCTGGGTATCGATGGGCGAAGCCAAAGAGAAATGGGCAGAGCGCATCGCGCTGTTGCGCGGTTATCAGGTAAATAGCGCGATGATGGCGCTGACCGGCAATCCGCAGGTGAAATTCCTCCACTGCCTGCCCGCATTCCATGACGATCAGACCACGCTCGGCAAACAGATGGCGGCGGATTATGGCCTGCACGGCGGAATGGAAGTAACCGATGAGGTCTTTGAATCTCCGGCCAGCATCGTATTTGACCAGGCGGAAAACCGCATGCACACCATCAAAGCGGTGATGGTGGCAACGCTGGCGAAATAATGATAATGCCTTATTTATCCGGCCTGCAGAATATACTCCCGCAGGCCGGATGAGGCGTTTTGCATCGCGCCCCCGGCAATACGTCTTATTCAACCAGCAGCTTCACGACCGCTTTGCGTACCTGAGCTGGCGCCCCCACGGCGCACAGCGGCTTATGGACTTCCCCGGGGTAAAAGACCACAAAATCGCCTTCATTCAGGATCACCGTTTTTTCCTCTGCCCCTTCAGGCAAAAACGCGATGTCTTTATCCGCCAGCCAGTCGGTTTCCGGCGCGCCCGCAGGCTGGGTGCTAAAGGTCATGCCTTCCTGCCCCTTTAATACGATCTGAATATCGAGATAGCGCCCGTGATACTCCGCACGACGCTTTTCGAACGGCTCGGTCATGTCTTCGGAAACCAGATAGAACAGGCGATTACCATCGATATCATGCTTACCGAGCGGGGTCGCATCGGTAACATGGGCTTTAATATAGTCAATAGCCTGACGCAGCTGTTCCGGTAGCCAGGGTTGCAGATTGTGGATGTTTCCGGCGATCATAATGCCTCCTAAAATATAAAACAGCTTTTCATTTTACGCTTTTATACCGCCCTTCCTGCTACCCTGCCACCCCTATTTAAGGGTTTTTTGCGTTAGCGCAGGAATATCCAGGCAAACGTTTACTTGTTTGTGGATTAATCACTTGATCCGAAATTTGAGCTGCGTATAATCGCGGACAATTTGCCGGGAGGAAGCATGACCTACTGTGTACGACATTCTGTCTTACCGCGTCTGAAAACAGGCGCTGGCGTAGCGTTTTTCTTTCCGTTGCTCAATAAAGTCTCTAAGCCCCTTATTTAAGGGGCTTTTTTTTGCCCAGGCGTCAGGAGATAAACATGGCTAACCCGCTATTTCAAAAACATATCATTTCCATAAACGATCTCAGCCGCGAAGACCTTGAACGGGTACTGGCGACCGCAGCCAAACTGAAAGCCAATCCGCAGCCAGAGTTGCTGAAGCATAAGGTGATTGCCAGCTGCTTTTTTGAAGCCTCTACCCGCACCCGTCTGTCGTTTGAAACTTCAATGCACCGGCTGGGCGCCAGCGTGGTGGGTTTCTCAGACAGCAGCAATACCTCGCTGGGCAAAAAAGGCGAAACTCTGGCCGACACCATCTCGGTGATCAGTACCTACGTCGATGCCATCGTCATGCGCCACCCGCAGGAAGGCGCGGCGCGCCTGGCGACAGAGTTCTCCGGCGGTATTCCGGTGCTTAACGCCGGTGATGGCGCTAACCAGCATCCGACGCAGACACTGCTGGATCTGTTCACCATTCAGGAGACCCAGGGCCGTCTGGAAAACCTCAATGTCGCGATGGTTGGCGACCTGAAATATGGTCGCACCGTCCACTCGCTGACCCAGGCGTTGGCCAAATTTAACGGCAACCGCTTCTACTTTATTGCGCCGGACGCGCTGGCGATGCCGCAGTACATTCTCGATATGCTCGACGAAAAAGGCATTGGCTGGAGCCTGCATAGCGCCATTGAAGAAGTGATAGAAGAGGTCGATATTCTTTACATGACCCGTGTGCAGAAAGAGCGCCTTGACCCGTCAGAATATGCCAACGTTAAAGCACAGTTTGTTCTGCGCGCAGCCGACCTGGAAGGGGCACGAGCCAATATGAAAGTGCTGCACCCGCTGCCGCGTGTGGATGAGATCACCACCGATGTCGATAAAACGCCGCACGCCTGGTACTTCCAGCAGGCAGGGAACGGCATCTTCGCCCGCCAGGCGTTACTGGCACTGGTACTGAATAGCGATCTGGCACTGTAAGGGGGAAAAAGAGATGACACACGACAATAAATTGCAGGTTGAAGCCATCAAACGCGGCACTGTTATCGACCATATCCCGGCGCAGGTCGGCTTTAAGCTACTGACCCTGTTCAAACTGACCGAAACGGATCAGCGCATCACCATCGGCCTGAACCTGCCTTCCGGTGAAATGGGCCGTAAAGATTTAATCAAAATCGAGAATACCTTCCTGACCGATGAACAGGTCAACCAGCTATCCCTGTATGCGCCGCAGGCAACGGTAAACCGTATCGATAATTATGAAGTCGTAGGCAAATCTCGCCCGAATCTGCCGGAACGCATCAACAATGTACTGGTGTGCCCGAACAGTAACTGCATCAGCCATGCCGAGCCGGTCGCTTCCAGCTTTGCGGTAAAAAAACGTGAAAATGATATTGCGCTGAAGTGCAAATATTGTGAAAAAGAGTTCTCACATAATGTGGTCCTGGCTAACTAATTGCGGTTGGTATTGCGTACCCGGCTGCCTATAATGGTCGGGTTTACCGCATATTATCTTTTTGCATGTTGCGCTGTCGGCAACGAGAAAAGTTTGTATAACGACTTCATTATGCTGTTATTCAGGAGAACTCATGTCTAAAACTATTGCGACGGAAAATGCACCAGCAGCCATCGGCCCATACGTTCAGGGTGTCGATCTGGGTAACATGATCATCACGTCCGGCCAGATCCCGGTAGACCCGAAAACCGGCAGCGTAGCGGAAGATGTTGCCGCTCAGGCGCGTCAGTCTCTGGACAACGTGAAAGCTATCGTTGAAGCAGCCGGTCTGAAAGTAGGCGATATTGTTAAAACTACCGTTTTCGTAAAAGATCTCAACGATTTCGCCACCGTTAACGCCACATATGAAGCGTTCTTCACCGAGCATAACGCCACTTTCCCGGCGCGTTCCTGCGTGGAAGTCGCTCGCCTGCCGAAAGACGTGAAGATTGAGATCGAAGCAATCGCCATTCGCCGCTGATTGGCGACAGTGTGAAAAAATAGAGCCTCTGGCTGTAAAAAAGGCTGATGACAAACCGGATTTAAATATTGTGCTGGAATTTGGGCCGGGTGGCGCCTTACCCGGTCCGGGAGAGCAACAATATCACTATATTACTGTTTTTCGTCGGTTTTTTTTCGGCTCGCGCAAACGAAGCGCCGCCGGCAATTGCTGAAGAACCCGCTTTGTCAGCAATCTGTATTACAGCCTCCGGCTGTAATACAGACCCGTTAAGCCCCCTTTCGGTGGATGTGCCGTAAATCAACGGCGGCATTTGCTATTTTCGCCAGGTTCGCGCTCGTCCCCAACTCCCCGCTGCTCACTGCCAGCCGTAACGGCGGCTATAGAAGCCTTTCACCATCTGAGTCAGAGTCATATAACCTGCCAGAATGGCAATCAGCCACGGGAAGTAGCTCAGCGGTAGCGCCTGCAGTTGCAAATAGCTCGCCAGCGGCGAGAACGGTAGCGTCATCCCCACCACCATCACCAATAGCGTCATTACGATCAGCGGCCAGGCCGCACGACTCTGGATAAACGGGATCCGTCGCGTGCGGATCATGTGCACAATCAGCGTTTGCGACAGTAGACCCACCACAAACCAGCCGGACTGGAACAGCGTCTGATGTTCCGGCGTATTGGCATGGAACACCCACCACATCAGGCAGAACGTCAGAATATCGAATATCGAACTGATCGGCCCAAAGAAGATCATAAAGCGCCCGAGGTCCGCCGGATTCCAGCGCTGCGGCTGTTGAATTTGCTCATCGTCAACGTTATCGAACGGAATCGCCACCTGGGAAACATCGTACAGCAGGTTCTGAATCAATAAGTGCAACGGCAGCATCGGCAAGAACGGCAGAAAGGCGCTGGCCACCAATACACTGAAGACGTTGCCGAAATTAGAACTGGCGGTCATTTTGATGTACTTGAGCATGTTGGCGAAAGTCCGGCGGCCTTCGATAACCCCCTCTTCCAGCACCATCAGGCTTTTCTCCAGCAAAATGATATCCGCCGCCTCGCGCGCGATATCCACCGCGCCATCAACAGAAATACCGATATCTGCCGCCCGCAGCGCCGGAGCATCATTAATGCCATCGCCCATAAACCCCACCACGTGCCCTTCGCGTTTCAGCAGCGTCACAATGCGCTCTTTATGCAGCGGAGTAAGGCGGGCAAACAGCGTGGTACGCTTTGCCAGCCCGGCAAGTTGATCATCGCTTAGCGCGTCAATCTGGCTGCCGATCACCACGTCGCCCGCTTCCAGTCCCACTTCATGGCACACTTTTGCCGCTACCAGCTCGCTATCGCCGGTGAGGATTTTCACCGTAATGCCGCTGGCCTTCAGCGCCTTAAGCGCCGGGGCGGTGGTCTCCTTCGGCGGATCGAGGAAAGCAATATAGCCTTCGAGGATTAAATCTGATTCATCCGCACGCCGGTAGTCGCCTTCGCGGGCGGGGAGGTATTTGCTCGCCACCGCCACTACCCGCAGCCCCTGACGGTTCAGCGTATCGGTAACCCGACGAATACGTCGCAGCATGGTTTCGTCCAGCGGTACGATTTCGCCGTTATAGCGCACCTGGGTAGAAACGTTGAGGATCTCCTGTAACGCCCCTTTGCAGATCAATTGATGGACGTTATCCTGCTCCTGCACCACCACCGACATGCGGCGGCGTTCAAAATCGAACGGGATCTCATCCACTTTTTGCCAGCGTGCCGCCAGACTCCGCGCCGACTCCAGCTCTACCCCCTCCAGCACTGCGGTATCCAGCAGGTTCTTCAGCCCGGTCTGGTAGTGGCTGTTCAGCCAGGCTGCGTGCAATACGCGTTCACTCACCTTACCCGACACATCCGTGTGATTCTCCAGCACAATTTTATCCTGAGTCAGTGTGCCGGTTTTATCGGTGCACAGAATATCCATCGCGCCAAAGTTCTGAATCGCGTCAAGGTGTTTAACGATAACCTTCTGTTTCGACAGTTTCACCGCCCCGCGCGCCAGCGTCGAGGTGACGATCATCGGCAGCATCTCCGGGGTCAGGCCAACCGCCACCGAAAGCGCGAACAGCGCCGCTTCCCACCAGTCGCCTTTGGTATAGCCGTTAATCAACAGCACGACTGGCGTCATCACCAGCATAAAACGGATTAACAACATACTGACCCGGCTGATGCCTTTCTGGAAAGCGTTAGGCTCGCTTTCCTGCTCGCTGACGCGCCCCGCCAGTTGACCAAACCAGGTGCCGCCGCCGGTGGCGAAAACCATGGCCTGCGCCGAACCGCTCACCACGTTCGTGCCCATAAAGCACAACGTGTCGCACTCCAGCGGATTTGTTTGTTGCGGGTCACGGGTGTGCGCCACTTTCTCGATCGGCAACGATTCCCCGGTCAGCGAGGCCTGCGCAACAAACAGATCGCGCGCCTGAATGACGCGCAGGTCAGCCGGGATCATATCTCCCGCCGAGAGTTTCACGATATCTCCCGGTACCACCTGGTCTATGGGCAGCTCACACCAGCGGCTTTCGCCCTGCTCATTCACCACCCGCAGCACCGTCGCGGTATTACTGACCATCGCTTTCAGGGCGTCCGCCGCTTTGGTCGAGCGGGCTTCCTGAATAAAATTGAGCAGCGTGGATATCCCTACCATTAGCGCGATCACCGCTGCGGCAAACAGATCTTCCGTCGAGTAGGAGACAATACCCAGAACGGTCAGCAGCAAGTTGAAGGGATTGCGATAACAGCTCCACAGGTGCACCCACCACGGCGATGGCTTCTGCGCCGGGATGTGGTTTGCGCCATACTGCGCGATTTTCTGCGCCACTTCACCTTCATTGAGCCCTTCCGGATGGCTGGCAAAAGCGTGCCAGAGCGCATTTTCATCCATGACTGCTACACTCAGGCACTGCTTGCCGAGAGAATCCGGGATTGGCGCGCTCGCCAGATGACGGGCATCAGGTAGCGGATCGCGTTGTACCAGACGACGCGGTAAATGGCGGCTAAGCTGAGCAAACAGTTGCCGGGTAAAATTTTTCAACATAAACAGTCCCTCCGCGCTCGCGCGAACGAACGCAGCATCACCGACAGACGCGCATAAACCTTACCTGTCAGGCATGTTATTTTTATGGCAAGGACATCAAAGACATCGCTGCTTTACGTTTTCCGGTAAAGCGGCGCAAAACAGGTTTACCGGAAAGAAAGGGGGCTCCATCGAGGATGAGGAGTGGGATCAGGGTCCATAAAATCTCCGGTAAATGAATACAAACGACACGAATGCTAAGAGCCTATCCCATTAGGGCTATTTTGCTTGTCATTTTGAACCTGGGCAGTGCTCAGAATCCTCACGTACTACGTGTACGCCCGGTTCTTCCGCGCTGGCCGTGTTCAAACTGTCTGCGCCAATAACGCCTGGTGGGATAGGCTCTAAAACTACCAATAACCGAGTCAGGGCTATTATGGCGATAATACCCTCGTGTCATTAAACCAGACGTAAACCAGGCTTTGCTCAACGTGGCTTCGTTGAGTAGCATTAGGCTCACTTTAAGCGGATCACAACGGGAACCCAGCATGCAAAACCGGCTGACCATCAAAGATATTGCGCGCTTAAGCGGCGTCGGGAAATCGACGGTATCGCGAGTGCTGAATAATGAAAGCGGCGTTAGCGAGCGCACCCGCGAACGGGTGGAAGCGGTGATGCAGCAGCACGGATTCTCCCCCTCGCGATCTGCAAGAGCGATGCGCGGCCAGAGCGATAAGGTGGTGGCGATAATCGTCACCCGTCTGGATTCACATTCGGAAAACCTCGCCGTGCAAACCATGCTGCCCGCCTTTTACGAGCAGGGCTACGATCCGATTATGATGGAGAGCCAGTTCTCTCCAACGCTGGTTGAAGAGCATCTCGGCATACTCGCCCGGCGCAATATTGACGGCGTAGTGCTGTTTGGCTTTACCGGTATTCATGAAGAGATGCTTACTCCCTGGCGAGAGACGCTGGTGCTGCTGGCCCGCGATGCACCGGGGATCGCCTCCGTTTGCTATGACGACGAAGGGGCCATCAACATGCTGATGCAGCGTCTGTACGATCGCGGCCATCGCCATATCAGTTTCCTCGGCGTGCCGCATAGCGATGTGACAACCGGGCAACGCCGCCATCAGGCCTATATCCATTTCTGCGAGAAAAAGCATCTCTCCCCCCTTGCTGCCCTGCCGGGGCTGGGGATGAAACAAGGCTATGAAAACGTCGCCAGCGTGCTGACGACTGAAACCAGCGCGCTGGTCTGCGCCACCGATATGCTCGCCCTTGGGGCCTGCAAATATCTTCAGCAGCAGGGAATTGACCATCTCCAGCTTGCCAGCGTCGGCAGTACACCGCTGATGACATTTCTTCATCCAGAGATCATCACCGTCGATCCCGGCTACGCCGAGTCCGGACGCCGGGCAGCCCGGCAGTTGATCGAGCAGATCGCCGGGAGCAGAGCGCCTCGTCAAATCGTGATTCCCGCCATCTTGAATTAGGCCCGTCTGCACGATTTATGTGATCTTCGCAGCGTTTCGGGAACGTTCCCGTTTTGTAATTAAAGCGAACCGGTTAGGATCCGCCCCAAGTAAATACCCAACCTCTCCTCCCGGTCATGAGGCCTCATCATGAGTAAAGTTAACCAGCAGGATATAGATAAACTTATCGAACTGGTGGGCGGACGCGACAATATCGCCACCGTCAGCCACTGTATTACCCGTCTGCGTTTTGTGCTGAATAATCCCGCCATCGCCAGACCAAAAGAGATTGAACAGCTACGCATGGTGAAAGGCTGCTTTACCAACGCCGGGCAGTTCCAGGTGGTGATTGGCACCGATGTCGGCGATTACTATCAAGCGCTGCTGGCCACCACCGGGCAAGCCAGCGCAGATAAAGAGCAGGCCAAAAAAGCCGCCCGACAAAACATGAAGTGGCACGAACAGCTCATCTCACACTTCGCGGAAATCTTCTTCCCGCTGCTGCCCGCACTGATCAGCGGCGGCCTGATCCTGGGCTTCCGTAACGTCATCGGCGATCTGCCGATGAGCAACGGCCAGACGCTGGCGCAGATGCACCCGTCGCTGAAAACCATTTATGACTTCCTGTGGCTGATTGGCGAAGCGATCTTCTTCTACCTGCCGGTAGGTATCTGCTGGTCAGCGGTGAAGAAAATGGGCGGCACGCCGATCCTCGGCATTGTGCTGGGCGTCACCCTCGTCTCCCCGCAGCTGATGAACGCCTATCTGCTGGGCCAACAGGTGCCGGAGGTGTGGAACTTCGGTCTGTTTACTATCGCCAAAGTGGGCTATCAGGCCCAGGTTATTCCGGCGCTGCTGGCGGGACTGGCGCTCGGCTTTATCGAAATTCGCCTGAAACGCATCGTTCCTGACTATCTCTACCTGGTGGTGGTGCCGGTATGTTCCCTGATCCTCGCGGTATTCCTCGCCCACGCCTTTATTGGTCCATTTGGCCGCATGATTGGCGACGGCGTGGCCTGGGCCGTGCGTCATCTGATGACCGGTAGCTTCGCGCCGATTGGCGCCGCGCTGTTCGGCTTCCTGTATGCCCCGCTGGTGATTACCGGCGTCCATCAGACCACCCTGGCCATCGACATGCAGATGATTCAGAGCATGGGCGGTACGCCGGTCTGGCCGCTGATTGCGCTGTCTAACATCGCCCAGGCGTCAGCGGTCGTCGGAATCATCATCGCCAGCCGCAAACAAAACGAGCGTGAAATCTCCGTCCCGGCGGCCATTTCCGCCTACCTCGGCGTGACGGAGCCGGCGATGTACGGTATCAACCTGAAATACCGCTTTCCGATGCTGTGCGCGATGATCGGCTCCGGTCTTGCCGGACTGCTGTGCGGACTGAACGGCGTGATGGCCAACGGTATTGGCGTCGGCGGCCTGCCGGGTATTCTCTCCATTCAGCCGAGCTACTGGCAGGTCTACGCTCTGGCGATGGCCATTGCGGTGGTGGTGCCGATTATCCTGACGACGGTCGTCTATCAGCGTAAATTCCGCCAGGGCACCTTACAGATTGTCTGACTTCTTATTTTCGGGGCGCGCTGTCGCCCCTTGTCGTAGCAGGAACGCGAAATGAATACCCTTCCCCTCTGGTGGCAAAACGGCGTTATTTATCAAATCTATCCGAAGAGTTTCCAGGATACCACCGGTACAGGAACCGGCGATCTACGCGGCGTTATCTCACGTCTTGATTATCTGCAAAAGCTGGGCATTGACGCGATCTGGCTGACGCCATTCTACGTCTCGCCGCAGGTCGATAATGGCTACGATGTCGCCAACTATACCGCTATCGACCCGGCCTATGGCACGCTGGACGACTTCGACGAACTGGTTGCGCAGGCGCACAATCGCGGGATCCGTATCGTGCTGGATATGGTGTTTAACCACACCTCTACTGAGCATGCCTGGTTCCGGGAAGCGCTTAACAAAGAGAGTCCGTATCGCCAGTTCTATATCTGGCGCGACGGCGAACCAACCACTCCACCAAATAACTGGCGCTCTAAATTTGGCGGCAACGCCTGGCAGTGGCACGCTGCAAGCGAGCAGTATTATCTGCATCTGTTTGCCGTGGAGCAGGCGGATCTGAACTGGGAAAACCCGGCGCTACGCACAGAGCTGAAAAAAGTCTGCGAATTCTGGGCCGATCGCGGCGTCGACGGTCTGCGTCTGGATGTGGTCAATTTGATCTCCAAAGATCAGACTTTCCCGTCTGATACGGATGGCGATGGCCGCCGTTTCTATACCGACGGCCCGCGAGCGCACGAATTTTTACAGGAAATGAGTCGCGATGTTTTCGGACCGCGGAATCTGATGACGGTAGGGGAAATGTCCTCCACCTCGCTGGAGCATTGCCAGCGGTATGCGGCGCTGGATGGCGGCGAATTGTCGATGACCTTTAACTTTCACCATCTGAAGGTGGACTATCCCGGCGGTGAGAAGTGGACGCTGGCGCGCCCGGATTATGTGGCGCTGAAATCGTTGTTCAGCCACTGGCAGCAGGGGATACACAATCGCGCATGGAACGCGTTGTTCTGGTGTAACCACGATCAGCCGCGCATTGTTTCCCGCTTTGGCGACGAAGGCGAATACCGCGTCCCGGCGGCGAAAATGCTGGCGATGGTGCTGCACGGCATGCAGGGCACCCCCTATATCTACCAGGGTGAAGAGATAGGCATGACTAACCCGCACTTTACGCGCATTACCGATTATCGCGACGTAGAGAGCCGCAATATGTTTATTGAACGTGCGGCCCAGGGGCAGAGCGCCGATCAACTGCTGGCGATTCTGGCCAGCAAATCCCGCGATAACAGCCGTACGCCAATGCAGTGGAACAGCGGCGAAAACGGCGGCTTCAGCGCGGGCAAACCGTGGATTGCGCTGTGCGATAATTATCGTGAGATCAACGTCGACGCGGCGCTGGCTGACCCGGAATCGGTCTTTTATACCTATCAACAGCTGATTACGTTGCGTAAAAGCACGCCGGTACTGACCTGGGGTGATTACCAGGATTTGCTGCCAGCACATCCTTCGCTATGGTGCTATCGCCGTCAATGGCAAGGGCAAACGCTGGTTGTCGCCGCTAACCTGAGTCGTGAATTCCAGTCCTGGCGAGCGGAAGGCATAGCAGGTGAATGGCAGGTGCTAATGAGCAACTATGCCGAAGCAGCCAATCGCCCCTCGGACATGCTCCTGCGTCCATTTGAAGCAGTATGGTGGTTACAGGAGTAAGTGGCGCCCCCGGTAGCGATGTTACCGGGGATGCTGATCCCTCCGCCCCGCCTGAATTTGACCATTCCTTTACCTGCAATCTACATGCTCCCCGAGCGGACGCAAATTATGCTTAATTTATAAGCAGATAAATTTACATTTAGCGCTAGCGCCCATCATCTGTACTCTCATCTTTTTACTTTGTCCTGCATCAATAAAATTGCAAACATCTTTGATGCAAAGCACTATATATAGAACTTAAAATGCCAACCGGCCCCACATATTGTATTAATAGTCTATTATGTCACCACAACCCGTCGTTCGTTGGTGGTGGTGGGATGTGGATAAAAAGGGCCAGGATCGGAGGAAAACAGCAGTAGCTATAGCGCCTCGGGACGCTGGTTGACCTTCCGCCTCTGTGGATAACCTGTTCTATAAAAGTATGGAGTGATCATGACACCGCATGTGATGAAACGCGATGGCTGTAAAGTACCGTTTAAGTCAGAGCGCATTAATGATGCAATTCTACGTGCAGCTAAAGCAGCGGGAGTCGATGACGCAGACTATTGCGCCACCGTCGCAGAAGTCGTTAGCCAGCAAATGCAGGGCCGCGCCCAGGTTGATATCAACGAGATCCAGACCGCCGTTGAGAATCAGCTGATGTCCGGTCCGTACAAGCAGCTGGCGCGCGCCTACATTGAATATCGCCATGACCGTGATAGCCAACGTGAAAAGCGCGGCCGTCTGAACCAGGAAATTCGCGGCCTGGTTGAGCAGACCAATTCGGCATTACTCAATGAAAACGCCAATAAAGACAGTAAAGTCATCCCGACCCAGCGCGACCTGCTGGCGGGCATCGTCGCCAAACATTACGCCCGTCAACACCTGCTACCGCATGACGTGGTTATGGCGCATGAACGCGGCGTTATCCACTATCATGACCTCGACTATTCTCCGTTCTTCCCGATGTTCAACTGTATGCTGATCGATCTGAAAGGCATGCTGACCAACGGCTTTAAGATGGGGAACGCTGAGATTGAACCGCCGAAATCCATCTCTACCGCGACGGCGGTAACGGCGCAGATTATCGCTCAGGTCGCCAGCCATATTTATGGCGGTACGACCATTAACCGTATCGATGAAGTGCTGGCGCCGTTCGTTACCGCAAGCTTCAATAAGCATCGTCAAATTGCTGAAGAGTGGCAGATCCCCGATGCAGAAGGTTATGCCCGTTCGCGTACGGAAAAAGAGTGTTACGACGCCTTTCAGTCGCTGGAATATGAAGTGAATACCCTGCATACCGCCAACGGTCAGACGCCGTTCGTTACCTTTGGTTTCGGCCTCGGCACCCGTTGGGAATCGCGTCTGATTCAGCAATCCATTCTGCGTAACCGCATCGCCGGTCTGGGTAAAAATCGCAAAACGGCGGTGTTCCCGAAACTGGTGTTCGCGATTCGCGACGGTCTGAACCACAAATTCGGCGACGCGAACTACGATATCAAACAGCTGGCGCTGGAGTGCGCCAGCAAACGCATGTATCCGGATATCCTCAACTACGATCAGGTAGTGAAAGTCACCGGCTCGTTCAAAACCCCGATGGGCTGCCGCAGCTTTCTCGGCGTGTGGGAAAACGAAAATGGCGAGCAGGTGCACGATGGCCGCAATAACCTCGGCGTGATCAGCCTCAACCTGCCGCGCATCGCGCTGGAAGCCAAAGGCGACGAGACGGAATTCTGGAAACTGCTGGATGAACGTCTGCAGCTGGCGCGTAAGGCGCTGATGACCCGTATCGCCCGTCTGGAAGGGGTGAAAGCCCGCGTCGCACCGATTCTGTATATGGAAGGCGCCTGCGGCGTGCGTCTGAAAGCGGACGACGATGTTGCCGAAATATTTAAAAACGGCAGAGCGTCGATTTCTCTGGGCTATATCGGCATCCATGAAACCATCAATGCGCTGTCCGGCAACAAGCATATCTACGATAGCGAAGTGTTGCGCGAGAAAGGCGTCGCCATCGTTCGCCGTCTGCGCGAAGCGGTAGATCAGTGGAAGGAAGAAACCGGCTACGGTTTTAGCCTGTACAGTACGCCAAGCGAAAACCTCTGCGATCGTTTCTGCCGTCTGGACACCGCTGAGTTCGGCGTGATTGAAGGGGTGACGGATAAAGGCTATTACACCAACAGTTTCCACCTCGACGTGGAGAAAAAGGTTAATCCGTACGACAAAATCGATTTTGAAGCGCCCTACCCGCCGCTGGCTAACGGGGGCTTTATCTGCTACGGCGAATACCCGAATATTCAGCACAACCTGAGAGCGCTGGAAGACGTCTGGGATTACAGCTACCAGCACGTTCCCTATTACGGTACCAATACGCCAATCGACGAGTGTTACGAGTGCGGTTTTACCGGCGAGTTCGAGTGTACCAGCAAAGGTTTCACCTGCCCGAAATGCGGTAATCACGACGCGACTCGCGTATCGGTAACCCGCCGGGTATGCGGTTATCTCGGCAGCCCGGACGCCCGTCCGTTCAATGCCGGTAAGCAGGAAGAAGTGAAGCGCCGCGTGAAGCATCTGGGCAACGGGCAGATCGGTTAATTCCAGGTGGTTTAGCCCCTCACCCTCTCCCCAAGGGGGAGAGGGGATCAATTAGTAGCCGTTTGACCATTCAAGAGCCGCTCCCGCATCGCGCCGCAAAGCGCTTTTTATCCAGGGCTACCGCCACTATATGGGTTTCCTCAAATCAGTTGGCGTTGTAGCAAGGCGGCAAGCGAGCAAGTCCCGGGGAGCTTACTGAAGTAAGTGACCTGGGCGCACGAGCGCAGCCAACGCCGCTACAGCGTCAAATGAGAAGAGGAAACAATGAATTACCATCAGTACTACCCAGTAGATATCGTGAACGGCCCCGGCACCCGCTGCACGCTATTTGTCTCCGGCTGCGTGCACGAGTGCTCCGGCTGCTATAACAAAAGTACCTGGCGGCTGAACTCCGGCCTGCCGTTCACCACCGAGCTGGCAGACCGAATCATTGCCGATCTCAACGATACACGGATCAAACGCCAGGGAATTAGCCTCTCAGGCGGCGATCCGCTACATCCGCAGAACGTACCGGAGATCCTCAAACTGGTTCAGCGCGTTCGCGCCGAGTGCCCTGGCAAAGATATCTGGGTGTGGACCGGCTATAAGCTGGCGGAACTGAACGTCGCCCAGATGCAGGTGGTGGATTTAATCAACGTGCTGGTTGATGGTAAATTTGTGCAGGATCTCAAAGACCCGGCGCTCATCTGGCGCGGCAGTAGCAACCAGGTTGTGCACCACCTGAGATAGCCGCTGGCCACAACCGTTTATTTGCTTTTCAGTAGACGTGACGTGCGGATCTTGCAAACGATACTCAAAATCGGCTGACGCATTCCATCGCCACCGTTTTAAACTCATCAAAGCTGCGGGTGACGGCAAGGCGGGCCATCGCGCGTTCACGCAGAAAAGTGACAAAAATATCGTAGATCGCCATCGCTTCTTCATACTCGCTTTTACTGATGGCAAGCAGGAAAATGATATGCGCAGTTTCATCGCCCCAGGCAATGCCGTGCGGCGCGATCACCGTGTAGACGACGGTCTTTTTCGCCAGCAGGCCGAGGGCGTGCGGCAGCGCGATACCATCGCCGAGCATCGTGCTGACGATAGCCTCTCTCTCCACTACCGAATCATGAAACTCCGCATCAACAAATCCCTCCTGCTGTAACTGCTGACACAGCGTGGCAAACAGCGTCTGCTGATCCAATGGGGTATAAACCACCTGAAAGTGGGCTTCATCAAAATACTTATTCAGCATCCACGGACGGGTGCGATCCACCAGCACCAGTTTGCCGATTTGCTCAAGCTGATAATCGGTAGGGAATGGGGCGATAGTCACCACCGGTTTCTCTTTTTCGCTGATACGCACGGTGGAAATAACGAAATCCTCCGTCACCTCCTTTCGCTGTTCATATTCACGCTGCGAGATCGTGGCGGCAATTTGCAACTGCGGATATTTTCGCTGCAAAATAGCTTCAATCATCCGCACCATTGCGTTGCTGGTATCGCATACCAGCAGCACCTGCGGCTGACGCTGGTAGCCAATATTATAGTGACGCTCCAGCCCGACGCCGATATGCAGTACCAGAAAACCAATCTCATTTTCACTGATGGCGTAGGGAGTATATTTTCCCCAACTGGATACCGCCGCCAGAGTCATATCCCAGGCCATCGGGTAGTGCTGTTTGATGTTGTCGAGCAATGGGTTGGGGATCATTATCTGGTAGCGTACGCGGGTGATCATGGTCTTAATATGGGTCAATAAATCCGCGCGTAGCTGGGCATCGTCCAGCAGATTGTAATTATATTGCTGATTGATATAACGCAGGATGTAATTCACCAACGCTTCGTCGTCGTCAGCGCTGATTGTCCCCGGATCGACGTCCTGCACCTGACGAGCGGCAAAGTGTACGCAGAGCCACTCCTCTTCCGCTGGTGCAAATGGTTTCCCCGCTAACTTTTGCATCACACTGGCCAGTTCACTGGCGGCATCGCGCACATTTTGTTCCACATCTTCAGCACAAAAATCCGCCAGCGGATATCCCTCTCTCACCCGGCGCACGGCAACCGCGCCATACAGGCAGATAAAGCGTTCCCCCGCATCCGTCAGGCGCACATGATGGCGGGTTAACGTTTCCTGCAACACGCCTTCCAGCAAGGTCGGTACACTGACATCAAACGCTTCCTCGCAGATCTGTGGGTTCAGCGGTCCCTGCTGACTTAATTCCCACAGCAAATCGGTCAGACAGGCGCGAACAGAGACTTCACTACCGAAAAGCTTCATGCCATGGCGCGGACGGGTTTCCAGGGTGAGCTGATAACGCTGAAAACGCTCGCGGACATCAGCCATATCCCCCTGCAAGGTAGCACGGCTGACGAACCACACATCGGCCAAATCCTCCAGTTTGATAGAAAAGGCGGATGTCAAAAAGCGCACCAGCAAAAAATGGATACGATCTGCCGCGGTACGCGGGATGTGCTGCGTTTTCGGCGCGCTCTCTTTCAGGGCCTGATAGCGCAATGGATCGTTAATCACCAGCTGATAACCGCTACCGCGAGTAAGAATAAACTGTGCGCCGTAACGCAACAACAGCGCGTTTAACGCGGTGATATCCGCGCGCACAGTGCGCGTAGAAACCGACAGCCGCTGCGCCAGTTCCTCCTGCGGCAGCGTTTCGTTTTGCAACAGAGTAAACAGCTGCGCTAAACGTTGATTGGGAAATCGCATGTCAGTTCCTTTTTCTTACGACTCAAGGTTGAGCGGATATCACCATCTGCAACGGACTGCTGGCCGGAGTCCAGGGGGAAGATTAGCCTGCCATTCTTTGGCGTAACGATAAAGCGGTACAGACCTTCTTTGTCAGGATTGTAAGCGTCAAGGGTTTGTGCGGCAGCGCCGGCTCCAGGCAGAGACAGTAAAGCAACAAGCAGATAATGAGCGGTTAGCATGGTGACTCCCTGATGGCCTGGCGGAGCGTATCCCCTCACCCTCTCCCCTGAAGGAGAGGGTTAATCGACGCTATTTAACGAATTGTTTGGTGATCTCCAGCAGCTGACGCACGTCCGCCGGACGGGTATTACCGCTGGCTTTATCAATAATAGAACTATAGATATGAGGGATAATTTTGCTCACTCCCGCTTCCAGAGCGATCTGCAGGATCTCGCCATAGTTTTCCAGATCGATCCCGCCGGTCGGTTCCAGCCAGAAATCATAGCGGGCGCACGCTTCAGCTACCGCAATAAACTCGTCACGATGCTTCAGACCGCCCATCGGGAAGTATTTGATCGAGCTTCCCCCCATATCCTTCAGTAAGGCAATGGCGGTTTCCAGCGGAACGACGCCATCTGGCGCGCCGCTGCTGAGCGGACCGGTGGAGATCTTCACCATCCCTGGCGTGCCGGTGGGCGACACCAGGCCATTAACCACGGTCTGATTCTGCCCCAACAGCGCGCGACTGGTCGCCACACCGGTAAACACCTGGTTGACGTGCTGCGGCTGTACCTGACGAGAGATCTCGCTGACCATCGCCGATTGATTAGGATCGCCCGCCCCCAGCCCCACCGAAAGCGCGTTATCAATTCGCTTCGCGTATTCGCGCATATCGGCTACCGCGCTGGCGACATCCGGATAATTTTTGGAGAGCACGCCCACCAGCACATGGCCTTCCGCCGCGACGTAAATCTCACTGGCGTTCTCTTTGCTGCCGGCCAGCACGTTCAGACAGACGCGGTCACGGTAAAAATTAGGGGTCAACTTCATGCCTTTTTCTCCTTATTCAGAACTTCTGCGATGCGACGGAAGACAATCTCCAACTGTCGGGAATTTACGCTGCGCACATCGGCCTCAATAATGCCTTCATTGGCTTTATAACCACGGAAATAGATGGCGTATTCGCCTTGCTTCAGCAAATTCACCAGCTCGCCGGTGCTCACCCCGGTTACCGCTTCATCAAACTTAATTTCAGCGCGCGCGATATCGCGACCCGCGCTGTCCCAGACCACCCGCGCGCTCACGCCATCAAGCGTATTAATCTGGTTAATAAACGGCGTCATCTTCGCCACCATCTCTTTCCCGCTCTCTTTGGTTGATGTCAGGAAGTGTTCGATAGCGCAGGTCAGGCCCAAAATCCCCTCTTTGCCCACTTTCATCGCCCGACCAATACCATTAGCCTGGCGTTTTACCCACTCGACATATTTCGTTTTACCGATCACCAGCCCGCTGGTTGGCCCTTCGATAGCCTTCGCGCCGCTGTAAATAACCAGATCCGCACCGGCGTAATAGTAGGTCTGTAGATCCTCTTCCGCCGCGGCGTCGACGATCAGCGGCAGATTATGAATGCGCGCAACCGCGGCCGCCTGCGCCACGCTAAGCATGCTTTTCTGTACGCAGTGGTGGGATTTGATATACAAAATAGCCGCAGTACGTGGCGTGATCGCTGCCGTCATTTGCTCGGCGGAACATTCGTTGGCGTAGCCCGCTTCGACCAGTTTGCCGCCGCCCAGCGCCACCATGGTACCCACCGGCGCGCCAAAATTGACGTTATGGCCCTTTGGCAACACGATTTCATTGTTTGCAATCGGCGTCACATGCAGGTTTTCCAGCAGCCAGTCGCTGTCCTTCACCAGAACCGCCGCCACCGACTGCGCGATACCCGCCGAGGCGCAAGAGACAATGGTCGCTCCTTCAACATCCAGCAATCCCGCAATATAGGCGCCGGTTTTATTGACCAGATCTTTCATCTCGAAATATTGGGTCATTCCCGCCATCGCGGCTTCCACCACTTCCGGACGCGGCGTGGAGACGCCGAGAATGGTCATACGACCGGAGGTGTTGATCACCTGTTTTAAACCGTATTTCTCAAAAATCGAAGGCATTTTCCGCGCTCCCTTGTTCGGTCAGAAAGCCCTTGCCCGCACGAATGGCGGCAAGCGGCAGCAGAATCTTATCAGCCTGAAGGCTGTCGTTTTCAGCATCTACCAACACCGTTGGCCTGTGCGCGAGGGTAAATAGCGTGAGGTCCGCGTCATAGCCTACGTCCAGCCGTCCCTTGTGCGTCAGATGCAGGCCGTCAGCGGCATTGGCCGTTACGCAGTCAATGACCTGCGACAGGGACATGCCGATGGCGAGAAATTTCGACATCACCAGCGCCAGCGAACGCACCGGGCCATCAATACGATTGCGGCAGTAAATATCGGAGCTGATGGTATGCGGCAAAATGCCCATAGCAATCGCCCGGCGCGCCACTTCAAAGCTGAAGCTGGCAGTGCCGTGACCGATATCAAGGCGCACGCCGCGCTGTAAGGCGCGGGTAATCGAGCTCTTCAGCTCACCGGATGGCGTCAGAATGCGGTTGGGCTTGCCGTTATAGCAGTGGGTAATGATGTCACCAGACGTCAGCAGATCGGCGATTTCCTCAAGATCCGGCGGATTGTTGCCAATATGCACCATCAGCGGCAAGCCGCCATTTTCCTGCTGGAGAGCCTTCGCGCGTTCCAGCGGCGTGATACCGTTTTGCCCTACCACGCTGCTGCTCATCCGCGCCTTTAGCCCGACGATAAAGTTCGGGTAGCGGTTGACCGCCTGCTTCACCGCATCGGCATCAATATTGGTCATATTGGCCAGTTCGTTCTGGGCAATCAGCCCGACGCGGGAAATATTGAGCAGCGCATAAACGTCAGTCGATACTTTACGGGTCAGCTGATAGAAATCATCCACATCGTCCGCACCGGTACTGCCCGCGTCAATCACCGTAGTCACACCAGTGGCAATACCAACGCTATCCGGTTCATCATGGTAAATCGGTGAATTCGGATAGCAGTGGACGTGGGAATCAATCCAGCCAGCGCTGACGTAATAGCGCCCCCCCAGCTCGACGGTTTTGCGCGCAGGGGCGCTAATATCGCCCAGATCGGCAATTTTCCCGTCACGGATGGCGATATCGGTCAGGGTATCGTCGACGAGGCGCGCGCGACGAAGAAGTAAATCAAACATATCCATCTCCTGTAAAACCAGGTAAACCTTTTACCTGGATAGCGACTAAATGCCTTATCAGGCCTACGAAAAATCACTTATCCGTAGGCCTGATCGGCACAGCACCATCAGTCAATCAGCTAATTGCCACCGGGAAGATAGAACCAAGTAGCATCGCGCCAAGAATTGCGCCGCCAGTGATTGGCTTCTGCCAGATGTAGAACAGCAGCGCGCCAACAAGAGAACCGATACCGATGGGAATAGAGGCAGCCATTGCGCTGAGAATGATCAACGGCCCAAGAAAGCGGCCGGAGGCGTTCCCTGCGCCCATCATTACATCCGCGCCATAGGTGGAGTCACTCTGGTTGATGGTGAATTTACGCGCCAGGATGATGATGTAGCCAATCACCAGGCCAAGCACCAGACCGGTAACCAGGGAGGCGATAAAGTTGGTCACCGGGAACATAATACCCGCCCCCAGCAGCAGCGCCGGAACACCTAAACCAACCCCGGTCTGAATCGCCCCACCGATATCCAGAATCCCTACCAGTGAGCCCTCAATAATTCGGGCGAACAGAAAACTGGCACCGAAAGCCGCTACCGCGCCGTAGGCGCCCGTATCAATTCCCGCTTTCAACATGGCGACGAAGGCCACTTCGTTAAACGCGCCAATGCCATAGAGATAGTACATATGCGTTCCGGCAAAAACGCCGGATGAGAGCAAGCCAACAAAGATCGGGAACGACCAGTCGGCATACCAAAAACCTTTATTTTGTTCCATGAGAGGCTCCAGTTATTTACCGCTGAGCGAGTTGTGGATCAGTTCCAGCCAGTTCGGCACGGTCAGATGGAAGGATTCAATCATCTTCATATCGAAACCACGGAAGAAACCACTCAGAACGAACAACGCGATAATCGCCGCCATCATGACTTTAGTGACGCGGTGCCAGCCGCTCTCTTCCACGCCTTTACCAATCAAGATCCCCAACACCAGACCTGGAACCGCATTCCCCATAATCAACTGCGCCGCGCCGCCAAAAATCGTGGCCCAGAAACCGGATTTTTTCCCGGCCTCAATCGCCGCCAGCCAGAAGATAACCGGCATCACGGTATTCACCAGCAAGTTTGCCGCGGGTACCAGCACTTTAACCGCCGTCACCTGTAGCGCTTCAGGTACTGAAGACGCGGTCAGGTTCAGGAAGGTGACGACGATCATGCCAATAATGCCGCAGGCGATCGCCATCCTCTTCGGGTCATGCAACGTCTCGCCGACATTGCGGTTTTTGATCATCAGCGCCGCCGCCCCCCAGTTCGGAATAATGCGGTGGTCAACATCCTGGGTGAAGGAGCCTGCTGCGACAGAAGAAGCCCAGGCGTTGAAGAAAAAACCGAGGCCAAAAGAGAAGTGAGAAGCCGGATCGCCTTCACATGAATTCAGCTCGCCTAATGTACGAAATGCGCCCATCCCTTGCGTGGTGGGCGCATGAAACATGCGTGCCGCTCCGGCGCCCACACCGACGCCAACCAGGCCGCCGATAATGAGCGATTTTATTAAAATTATCAGGAACATAGTCTGACCCTTTGGTGAAAATCAGGTTTGCGTGACGAAATCCACTTTATCGAGATTAATGGCCGTCACGGTGACGGTAACATTCAGCTCAATGCTGTAAGTCCGTCGCTCACGGCGCAAAAAGATGAACAAGAACGCCTCTTTTCGTATCGCTTCACGCGCATAAACAACCTCCACATCCTGTGGCTCAATACGCAGTAAGATATGCGGCGACGTTTTCATGACCATCGCCTGTACATGGTTCAGAGCATCGGCAAAGGCCCGCGCTTTGCTCTCGCCTTTGCCGGTAACGCTCACCGTAACGGTGAATTGCTCTTTCATACTCACACGCCATACTTCTTCTTCCAGGCTTCGACCAGGCGCTCCCCCAGCTCTTCTTTATCCATAAAGCCGAAACCCAGCACGTTGTAGCCTTCATTGATCGCGGTGACGCCTTCATCAACGGAGCGCATACCATATTTTGCTTTGTAGCCATGTTTATTCTGCGCGGTGATCGCTCCCGCTCCGCCGCTGCCGCAGAAAGAGATGCCAAAGGTGGCGTTCTCGGCCTTCATCATGTCGCCCAGTTTCATATCCGCAGCAACGCCAGGTACCACCACTGCGCGAGCACCGGCTTTTTCCGCACCAGCAGCCACTTTTTGCCCTTTACCCAGGCGGTCGCCAATAACGACGGTAATCTGTTCCATTTTTTCTCCTTATAAATTGTCTTTCGCGACTTCAAAGTGAACCGACAGCAGCCAGGCTTCTTCATCTGGCAGATTGCCGAATTGCGCGACGACTTCGCGAGCCAATATCATTGAATCGTCTGAAATCTCTTCGAACAGGCTGGCATCCACTTCCGGCAGCGGCTCGCCGCTGATTGACCGATGGGCCATCGCCCGCACGTGGGAAGTCAGCATTTGCTCCTGCACGTCATTGGGAACGATGTTGCGATGGCTTAATAGTGCAAAAACCTGCTGCAGCATCTTGTCGGCCAGTTGTTCAGTGAGCATGGCCTGTTCCTCTGAGACGTTTGTTACCGCTCCGTTATTCACTTACGTTTCCCCGTTGATATCTCTGGGGATAAAACTAATACTGAGGAGAAAGAGTTTGTAGCGAGTTGTTTTCCACTTCGAAGTGGAAAGAAGGACGGCTGATGCGATCTTGATCACATAAACATGAGTAGAATGTTCTTTTTTACATATTATTGTGACGCATATCACAATATAGAGACATCAACAAGGCGGGTATAGCGGAACAGAAAAGCGGAAAAATGTGACGGGACGACGCTTTTTCGTTGCAGGAGGGCACACACCCTCCTGAAAAAAGAAATTAGCGGTACTTCTTGTGATAAGTATTACGGGTGGTTTTAAACTCTTCCGCTGCAGCCCGGGCCTCTTTGATTTTACCTTCGTCAGCGAACTTCAACGCTCCGTCTATCTGACCAATCAGCACATCCAGACCATGACGATAATCTTTCATTTCCGCGCTATCGGCGGCTTTACCTTCCAGCCGGGGCGGCGTCTCTTTCTGGGCGTCGACCGCCGCAGTACGCATCTTATTCAGCGCCGCTTTCAGTTCGCCGGCATCCGACGTTTTCTGCACCACTTGCAGATTCTCGGCGAGGGTATCCATATCTTCGCCCAGATCGGCAAAAGCCGAAGCCGAACCGAGGGCGAAAGCAGAGACAGCCAGCATCGCTAACAGTTTTTTACGCATTGCTCACTTCCTTTTTTATTATTAAGCAAACAGGTATTATTGCCCGGCGATTTTCATCTCCGGCAGCAGTACGGAACCGCACTGAATGTTGCTGCGCGTTTCGATATCGTCGCCGATGGTCACGATATTACGCCACATTTCTTTCAGATTTCCTGCAATGGTGATTTCACTGACCGGATACTGAATTTCGCCGTTTTCTACCCAGAAGCCAGATGCGCCGCGTGAGTAGTCGCCGGTGATGCCGCTTACACCCTGCCCCATCAGTTCCGTCACGACAAGACCGGTACCCATCTCTTTAAGCAACTTTGCAAAACTCAAACCGCGGCCGCTGATGCGCCAGTTGTGGATACCGCCCGCGTGGCCGGTACTTTTTAACCCCAGCTTACGGGCAGAATAGTTAGTCAGTAGCCACTGGGTTAGCACGCCGTCTTTAACGATATCACGACGTTCGGTACGCACGCCTTCGCTATCAAACGGGGTGGAAGCCAACCCTTTCAGCAGATGCGGATGCTCTTCAATGGTCAGCCAGTCCGGCAGGATCTGGCTACCCAAAGCATCAAGCAGGAAGGTGGATTTACGATAAACAGCGCTGCCGGCAATCGCCCCGACCAGATGACCAAACAACCCGGTGGCCACTTCACTGGCGAAAATCACCGGCGCTTTCATCGTCGACAGCTTGCGTGGCGACAGACGTGACAGCGTGCGGCGAGCGCACTCCTCGCCAACCCACTCCGGCGATTGCAGATCGTCAATCGCCCGACCAAGTGTGTAGGCGTAATCGCGTTCCATATCGCCCTGCGCTTCGGCAATCACGCAACTGGAGAGTGAATGGCGGGTAGAGCAGTAGCTTTGCAGCATACCGTGGCTGTTGCCGAATACTTTGATACCGTAGTGGCTATTAAAGCTGCCGCCTTCGGTATTATTGATGCGTTTATCCGCTTTCAGCGCCGCCAGCTCTGCCCGGGATGCCAGTTCAATGGCTTCATCCGGGGAAACGTCCGCCGGGTGGAACAGGTCGAGATCCGGCGCCTCAAAGGCCAGCAGCGCTTTATCCGCCACGCCCGCGCACGGATCGGGCGAGGTGTAACGGGCAATATCTAATGCCGCCTGCACCGTGCGGGCAATCGCCTGTGGGCTAAGGTCCGTCGAGGAGGCGCTGCCTTTACGGTTCTGGTGATAAACGGTGATGCCTAATGCGCCATCGCTATTAAATTCTACGTTCTCCACTTCGCCGTAGCGGGTGCTGACGCCGATGCCGGTCGTTTTGCTGACGGAGACTTCCGCACCGTCGGATTTGCCTGCCGCCAGTTCCAGCGCCGTGGTCACGGCCTCTTCCAGCGTCTTACGCTGTTGTGCAACTTGAGAGATGACTTTCATCGCTAATGCCATAATGTAAGAAGGAGTTAACTGAAGTCTAACAGAGAACCGTTTTTCAGTGCGCGCCTTAACTGGTAACATTAGCCTCTTTTTTAAGGAACCTGAAATGACAAAGCAGCCCAAAGACTGGCTCGACGACGTTCCCGGTGATGACGTCGAAGATGAAGACGATGAAATTATCTGGGTCAGTAAAAGTGAAATTAAGCGCGACGCGGAAGAGCTCAAGCGTCTTGGCGCGGAAATGGTCGAGCTGGGAAAAAACGCGCTGGATAAAATCCCGCTGGATACTGACTTGCGTGACGCCATTGAACTCGCCCAGCGAATCAAGAAAGAAGGCCGTCGCCGCCAGCTACAGTTAATTGGGAAGTTGCTGCGCAATCGTGATGTGGAACCGATTCGTCAGGCGCTGGACAAGCTGAAGAACCGCCACAATCAGCAAGTTGCACTGTTCCATAAACTTGAACAGATCCGCGATCGTCTGCTTGATAATGGTGACGATGCCGTTGCGGAAGTACTGAATCTGTGGCCTGACGCCGACCGTCAGCAGCTACGTTCGCTTATCCGTAACGCCAAAAAAGAGAAAGAAGGCAACAAGCCGCCGAAGTCCGCGCGTCTTATCTTCCAGTATCTGCGTGAACTGGCCGAGAGCGAAGGCTAAGTTTTCCCGATCTCCCGGATTATGGCCGATGCCCGATCCGGGCGCCGATGTGAATATTCGTGACTGCTCGTAAAACCGCAGTCATGTTCCCTGGCAGCGGTGAAGTCGAGGGCAAATTGAATATTTTATTCACTTAAAGGTTTAAATGTTTCATTTTTATCTTGAATGACTTTTATATTTAACTTTTATTTTACATAATCATTTATCTTTTTCTCACTATTGCCTCATTTTCAGGTTCATCAGCGAATCCAGAATAAACATATCTGTTTGTTTTTATTGATCTCGATATAAAAGTCCGCTTGTTAAAGCGCTGCTCTTTTCAGCAGTTTGCTTATCTTTGATCCATCTCTCAAAACGGTTTTTGTATTTCATTCATTATTGTAATTGAAAAATAAATTTCATTATGGCGTGAATAAAAACCGAATCACACGTTGGCACATTCCGATCGGTCAGTTCTGTTAATTAAAACCAGGCATCTGCAGTGGCGGACGGTTTGGCGTCATTACAGTTAAGGCACGCGTTTTACTTAAGAGAATTGAATCCCTTATGGAGAAAACTTATGTCACTCATAACCAGTAATGACGATCTCGACGCCCTGGTCGCACGGGTACGAAAAGCGCAGCAGGCGTATGCGACCTTTCCTCAGGAGAAAGTCGACAAAATATTCCGCGCCGCGGCGCTGGCCGCTGCCGATGCTCGTATTCCGCTGGCAAAAATGGCGGTCGCCGAGTCCGGCATGGGCATCGTTGAAGATAAAGTCATTAAAAATCACTTCGCTTCCGAATATATCTACAACGCCTATAAAGATGAAAAAACCTGCGGGGTGCTTAGCGAGGATGAAGCCTTCGGCACGATCACTATCGCCGAACCCATCGGGCTGATCTGCGGCATTGTTCCCACCACCAACCCGACCTCCACCGCCATTTTTAAATCGCTGATTAGCTTAAAAACCCGTAATGGGATCATCTTTTCTCCGCATCCGCGGGCGAAAAATGCCACTAATCGTGCAGCGGAAATCGTACTGCGCGCAGCAGTCGAAGCCGGTGCGCCGCCGGATATCATTGGCTGGATTAACGAGCCAACCGTTGAATTATCTAACCGACTGATGCACCACCCGGATATCAATCTGATCCTCGCGACCGGTGGGCCGGGCATGGTGAAAGCCGCTTACAGTTCCGGTAAACCAGCAATTGGCGTCGGTGCAGGCAACACGCCGGTGGTAATTGATGAAACTGCCGATGTGAAGCGCGCGGTGGCCTCTATTCTGATGTCAAAAACCTTCGATAACGGCGTTATCTGCGCCTCCGAACAGTCGGTCGTGGTGGTGGATGCCGTCTATGACGCGGTTCGCCAGCGCTTTGCCAGCCACGGCGGCTATCTGCTGCAGGGCAAAGAACTGAAAGCGGTTCAGGGAATTCTGCTAAAAAATGGCGCGCTCAATGCGGCGATTGTCGGCCAGTCGGCGGTTAAAATCGCCGAAATGGCCGGGATCAGCGTTCCTGTGGAGACCAAAATTTTAATTGGCGAAGTCAACGTTATCGATGACAGCGAGCCTTTTGCCCATGAGAAGCTTTCGCCGACGCTGGCGATGTACCGGGCAAAAGATTTTGCCGACGCCGTGGAAAAAGCGGTGAAGCTGGTGGATATGGGCGGTATCGGCCACACCTCTTGTCTCTATACCGATCAGGATAACCAGTCAGACCGGGTAATGGCCTTTGGCGAAAAAATGAAAACCGCACGCATTCTGATTAATACCCCGACCTCCCATGGCGGGATCGGCGATCTCTATAACTTCAGTCTCGCCCCTTCCCTGACGCTGGGCTGCGGCTCCTGGGGGGGGAACTCCATCTCGGAAAACGTCGGGCCTAAGCACTTGATCAACAAGAAAACCGTGGCTAAGCGAGCTGAAAATATGCTGTGGCATAAACTTCCCAAATCTATCTATTTTCGCCGTGGTTCCCTGCCCATCGCCCTGGCGGAAGTGATCGGCGATGGCCATAAGCGCGCACTGCTCGTGACTGACCGCTTCCTGTTTAACAATGGCTATGCTGACCAGATCACCTCCGTGCTGAAAGCGGCTGGCGTTGAAACTGAAGTTTTCTTTGAAGTTGAAGCAGACCCGACGCTGACTATCGTGCGTAAAGGCGCGGAGCTGGCAAACTCCTTCAAACCAGACGTGATCATCGCGCTGGGCGGCGGCTCCCCGATGGATGCGGCAAAAATCATGTGGGTCATGTATGAACATCCGGAAACTCACTTTGAAGAGCTGGCGCTGCGCTTTATGGATATCCGTAAACGTATCTACACCTTTCCGAAAATGGGCGTCAAAGCCCGGATGGTCGCCATCACCACAACGTCGGGCACCGGCTCTGAAGTGACGCCATTTGCGGTGGTGACCGATGATGCCACCGGACAGAAATATCCGCTAGCAGACTACGCGCTGACCCCGGATATGGCGATTGTCGATGCAAATCTGGTAATGGACATGCCGAAATCCCTGTGTGCTTTCGGCGGTCTGGATGCGGTCACGCACGCGCTGGAAGCTTACGTTTCCGTACTGGCGTCCGAGTATTCCGATGGCCAGGCGCTGCAGGCGCTGAAACTGCTGAAAGCGTACTTGCCAGCCTCCTATCATGAAGGATCGAAAAACCCGGTGGCCCGTGAACGTGTCCATAATGCGGCAACCATCGCCGGGATCGCCTTTGCCAATGCCTTCCTCGGCGTGTGCCACTCTATGGCGCATAAACTGGGTTCCCAGTTCCACATTCCTCACGGTCTGGCGAACGCCCTGATGATCTGCAACGTCATCCGTTATAACGCTAACGACAACCCGACCAAGCAGACGGCATTCAGCCAGTATGACCGTCCGCAAGCCCGCCGTCGTTATGCGGAAATTGCCGACCACCTCGGCCTGAGCGCGCCGGGCGATCGCACCGCGGCGAAAATCGAGAAGCTGCTGGCATGGCTGGAGATCCTCAAAGCCGATCTGGGTATTCCAAAATCCATCCGCGAAGCGGGCGTGCAGGAAGCGGATTTCCTGGCTCAGGTAGACAAGCTGTCTGAAGATGCGTTCGACGATCAGTGTACCGGAGCGAACCCACGCTATCCGCTTATTGCCGAATTAAAACAACTGCTGTTAGACAGCTTCTACGGCAATAAATATACGGAAAAACCACGGGTTGCGGCCGCCGAAAAATCCACCAAACCGGAGGCCATCACTGAGAAATAACAACTGTGTCGCCTGACAGATTCACACGAGTCCCTGACCCGGCAGCAGAAAATTAACCATGGGTTATTTTCGCCGCCAGGTCAGAACCTGATTTTTAGAGCACGTAGAACGATATCATCATGGAGAAAAATATGACTACCGTCCCAAGATTGAAATATTTCGTTGATGGTCAATGGCGCGTTTCGCAGACCGAACGCTATATGGACGTCTATAACCCAAGTACCGGGGAGGTCATGGCTCAGGCTCCCTGCTGTACCGAGCAAGAAGTGCTGGATGCGATTGCCGCAGCCCGTAAAGCCTTTCCGGCGTGGTCAAATACTCCGGCAATTAAACGCTCACAAATTATGTACCGCGTTCGCGAATTATTAATTCAGAACCAGGAACGCTTAACCGAGCTAGTGGCAAAAGAGAACGGTAAGGCCTGGGGCGATGCCGAAGGTGATGTATTAAAAGCAAAAGAAGGCACCGAGCTTGCCTGCGGCATCCCGACATTGATCGCGGGTGAAAACCTGATGGACGCGTCATCCGGGATCGACACCAACCTTTATCGCGAACCCATTGGCGTATTCGCCGGTATCGTGCCTTTTAACTTCCCCGCGATGATCCCGATGGGCTGGATGACGCCGTTATGCGTCGCTTCCGGTAATACAATAGTGATCAAAGCCGCCAGTATGACCCCGATGACCTGCATGGAGATCGCCAAACTTTATCAGGAAGCAGGCGTGCCGGATGGCGTGATTAACATTGTGACCTGCTCACGTAATGAGGCCGATATTCTGCTGACTCATCCCGATGTTAACGGCGTCTCCTTTGTCGGCTCCACCTCCGTGGGTCTCCACGTTTATTCCAAAGCTGCCGCCCACGGTAAACGCGTCCAGGCGCTGTGCGAAGCGAAAAACCATGCGCTGGTGCTGGCCGACGCACCGATTAACCGCACCGCTGCCGGGATTATCAACGCCGCATTCGGCTGCGCAGGCGAACGCTGCATGGCGCTGCCGGTGGTCGTTGTACAGGAAGAGATCGCCGATAAATTGATTGCCGCGGTCGTCGAAAAAGCCAAACAGCTCAAAGTCGGCCCGGGCTATTTGCGCGATACCGATATGGGTCCGGTGATTTCCAAAAGCCACAAACAGTCGGTCATCAACTGGATTAATAAAGGGCTCGAAGAAGGCGCCAGGCTGGTTCTCGATGGGCGTGACATTAAAGTGCCGGGCCAGGAGAACGGTTTCTACGTCGGGCCAACCGTGCTGGATCACGTCACCGAGAAAATGAGCGTCGGCACAACAGAAATCTTCGGGCCGGTCCTGTGTTTTAAACGGGTGAAAACCTTCGAGGAAGGTCTGCAGGTCATGAACAATAACCCTTTCGCCAATGGCTCGGTTATTTTCACCCAGAGCGGCTACTACGCCCGTGAGTTCCAGAAACGTACCCACGGCGGCATGGTAGGGATTAACGTCGGCATCCCGGTACCGGTTGGCGTGTTCCCGTTCTCAGGCCATAAACACTCTTTCTTCGGCGATCTGCACTGTCTGGGTAAAGATGGCGTACGTTTCTATACCGAATCAAAATGCGTCACTACGCGCTGGTTTGATGAAGAAGAAGCGAAGCGTGAAAAAGTCGACTCCTGGGACGGTACGATTTAATCGGCAAATAAAATCTTTACCCTAAATAATTCGAGTTGCAGGGAAAAATGGTCAACCGTTTTTAACAGTGCCTGCAACTTGAAGCATAACGGAAATCACTCCCTCCAGGTATTGCGACAGCAATATCTGGGGTATTAATGGGATTTTTTTACTCTGCACCTGTCATTGCATCTCACATGGCCAATGCACACTAAAAAAATCCTTAATATTAAAATGGAGTTCCCTATGATCCAGGCCTTCTCAATTCCACGCAGTATTATTTATGGCGAAAATGCTTTAGAACATCTGTCGACGCTAAGCGGTAAAAAAGCGGCATTAGTCACCGGCGGCAGTTCAATGAAGCGCTTTGGTTTTCTGGATAAAGCCATCACTGAACTTAACAAAGCGGGTATCGAATGCATTATTATCGATAATGTTGAACCTAATCCGTCAATTAAAACTGTCTGGCGCGGCGCAAAAGAGATGCTGGCCTTTGAGCCTGACTGGATAGTGGCAATCGGCGGCGGTTCCGCGCTTGATGCCGCCAAAGTCATGTGGTGTTTCTATGAGCACCCGCAATTGACGTTCGAAGAGATCATCCCGGTCGGCGCCATGCCGCCGCTGCGCAACAAAGCCCGGTTTGTTGCGATCCCGTCCACCAGCGGCAGCGCATCAGAAATCACCGCATTCTCGGTGATTACCGATACGGCGAATCATATTAAGTACCCCATTGTCGCCGCCGATCTGGTACCAGATATCGCCATTCTCGATCCCACGATCCCGGCTAAAATGCCGCCGCACGTCACCGTCCACACCGGTATGGATGTCCTGACCCACGCGATTGAAGCCTATGTATCCACCGCATCCAACTCGTTTACCGACCCCTATGCAGTAGAAGCTATTCGCCTGGTGTTTACATATCTGGAAACAGCATACCGCTCGCCTGATGATTTAAACGCTCGCATGCATATGCATAATGCCTCTGCGCTGGCGGGAATCGCCTTTACCAATGCATCGTTAGGATTAGTGCATTCAATGGCGCATAAAATTGGCGGCGAGTTCGGCATTACACATGGCCTGGCAAACGCCATTATGTTGCCTTATATCATCCAGTATAATGCGAAATTCACGAAAAAATATCACCAGCTTGAAGCCGCGTTAGGGATAACTAATCTGATTGAGAAGATTAAAGATCTGAATACACGTCTGGAAATCCCACCAACATTAAGTCAGTGTAATGAAGTTGATATTAATGAAGTGACTTTCGTGAATGTTCTCGACAGAATGAGCGCCAATGCCGTCGACGATCCCTGCACATTAACAAACCCCAACTATCCGTCGGTTCAGGATGTGAAGGGGTTATATACTAAAGCATTCTACGGCGCATAATCGCCATCCCGTCGGCTTTTTAAACCGCAAAATACGTTGCATCAGGCGGTAGGGGTTATCCACACCTCTACCGCCTTCTTTTTTCTGTTCCCGTCGCAGGATAAATCAAAGCTGAATCGTTAAATCTAAAAACGATTAAGTTCACATATTTCATATATGTGAATGGTTAATTACAAATAAAAATGAGATTTAAATCCCATTTATAGATATAAAATCGCATATTTCCTCACCAGGTGAAACATCTCACATTTCAAAAATCCAGTTACCACTAAATTTCCCGAACCAGAAACACAATCGATTCAGCAAAAGGGATGAAAAATGAAAAAGACATTAGCTTTAACAGCAATCGCCATGCTTATCTCTGGGCCGGTCATGGCAAAAACATGGGTGCTGACAAACGCTGAAAGCGGCATGGATAAAGGAAACTGGCAAATAACCAGCGATCAGCTGAAGATAAAAGATCATACCTTCAGCATTGAGCAAAAAGTGCTGCACGGCGGTAAACAGGAGGGCAGTAAAATCCTCATAATCCGCAGCAAAGATGGCCTGACTATTACCCTGAGCCCGACCCGTGGCATGGATCTGCTGAAAATTGAAGGTTTCGGCTCGCGAATGGGCTGGGACTCACCGGTAAAAGAGGTGGTCAACCCGGCCTTTATTAACCTGGAAAGTCGTAATGGTCTGGGTTGGCTGGAAGGGTTCAATGAGATGATGGTGCGCTGCGGTTATGAATGGACCGGCCATCCGGTGACCGCCGACGGGCAAATTTATACCCTGCATGGCAGAGCCGGCAACACGCCAGCCTCTCAGGTAGAAGTTGAGGTGGCGGATAGCGCGCCTTATGAAATTCGCGTGCGCGGGCTAATAAAAGAGAGCGCCTTCAAGAAAGTGAATTTACAAACCATGACTGAGCTGCGCTATGTGCCTGGCAGCAATAGCTTCAGCCTGCATGATGTCTTAACCAACCACGCCGACTATCCTCATGATTATCAAATCATCTATCACAGCAACTTCGGTAAACCGATCCTCGAAGAAGGCGCCCGATTTATCGCGCCAATATCCAGTATCAGCCCGTTCAATGACTATGCTAAAGCCGGTTTAAAAACCTGGCAAACCTACGCCGGTCCGACCAAAAATTTCGATGAGATGGTCTTTAATATCCAGCCGCTGGCGGATGCTAATCATCAGAGCCTGGCTGCGGTAGTCAACAAAGCGGGAGATAAAGGCGCGTCCATTCAGTTCGATACCCGGCAGCTACCGGTGCTGACGCTATGGAAAAATACTGATACCGAGAAACAAGGCTATGTGACCGGTATTGAACCCGGCACCAGCTACGCCTATCCGGTAACCATCGAGCGTGAACAGAAACGCGTTAAGCAGCTTCAGCCTGGGGCCAGCACGCAATTCGATCTGACCTATACATTGCTGCATAACAGCAAACAAGTGGCCGACATTGAGAAGAAAATTGCCGCTATTCAAGGAAATACCCCTGTCGCGGAAAACGAAACGCCGATCGCGAAAGAGTAATGTCACGCACAGAGGATAGCGTAACCCGGTAACGAAAAGCATCTGCCCTCACACAGAGGGCAGATAAACAAAGCGTCTCGCTTACCCGGCAGCCTGCGCTTTTTTCGCCAGCTTATCGAGCAGCTTCTGATGAATGCCGCCAAACCCGCCGTTACTCATCACCAGAATGTGGTCGCCCGGATGCGCGGTTTTGACAATCATATCCACCAGATTATCGACATCGGCGCTCCAGTGCGCAGGCTGTACGCAAGCGTCAGCCACTTCAGCGACCTGCCACGGAATATGCTGAGGCTGCAGCAGGAAGACTTCATCCGCGCGACCAAGCGATGGCGCCAGGTCGTCTTTGCAAATGCCCATTTTCATAGTGTTGGAACGCGGTTCAAGCACGGCAAGAATTCGCGCGGTACCGCCAACTTTGCCGCGCAGCGCCTGCAAAGTCGCCAGAATCGCCGTCGGGTGGTGGGCAAAATCGTCGTATACGGTGACGCCGTTGGCTTCACCGCGAAGTTCCAGACGGCGGCGGGCGTTGATAAAGCTGCCCAGCGCATTGGCCGCATCGGCAGGCTGTACGCCGACATGCCGGGCGGCAGCAATGGCCATCAGGCCGTTATGCATATTATGTTCACCGACCAGCGCCCACTTCACCTCGCCAACTTTCTCTCCGTCCAGCCACACTTCCCATGAGGAAGCATCGGTGGTCAGCTTTTTCGCCTGCCAGTGGCCCTGTTCGCCGACCAGTTCCTGCTCGCTCCAGCAGCCCATCGCCATCGTCTGTTTCAGATTGATGTCGTTCTCAGGCAGAATGATTTTGCCCTTGCCCGGCACAATGCGCACCAGATGATGGAACTGTTTCTGGATGGCCTTCAGATCGTCAAAGATATCCGCATGATCAAACTCAAGGTTATTGAGAATCAATGTACGCGGGCAGTAGTGAACGAACTTAGAGCGCTTATCGAAGAAAGCACAGTCATATTCATCGGCTTCAATCACGAAGAACGGGCTGTCGCCAAGGCGCGCGGACACATCAAAGTTGCCCGGTACGCCGCCGATGACAAAGCCCGGCTTGTAGCCACAGGCTTCAAGGATCCAGGTCGCCATCCCGGCTGTGGTGGTTTTACCATGCGTCCCGGCAACCGCCAGCACCCAGCGATCGCGCAGGACAAAGTCGTGCAGCCACTGCGGCCCGGACATATACGGGATGTTATTTTCCAGCACCGCTTCCACGCACGGGTTGCCGCGCGTCATCGCGTTACCGATGATCACCAGATCCGGCTGCGGATCCAGCTGGCTGGCATCATACCCCTGGATTAATTCAATTCCCTGAGTTTCCAGCAAGGTACTCATCGGCGGATAAACGTTCGCATCCGACCCCGTTACCTCATGACCAAGGGAGCGCGCCAGCACCGCCAGCCCCCCCATAAACGTGCCACAGATTCCTAAAATATGAATGCGCATTCGTCATTTCCTTCTCTTATCTGAAGCACAGTTTACCGGGATGTTGGGGGGGAAAGAAATGCATTTAGGGCGAATCCGCATTTTGCTGGCGCGATTCACCTGTGCGAACTTTTTTTATTCTTTGTTAAGATTGTGATGTTCGTTTTACTTCACATAAACATGCAGGGAACGGGTTATGAAAACGTTAGGTGAATTTATTGTCGAAAAGCAGCATGAGTTCTCTCACGCTACTGGCGAGCTTACTGCTTTGTTGTCGGCGATAAAGTTAGGCGCCAAGATCATCCACCGCGATATCAATAAGGCCGGTCTGGTCGATATCCTGGGTGCCAGCGGTGCGGAAAACGTTCAGGGCGAGGTACAACAAAAACTCGACCTGTTCGCCAATGAAAAATTAAAAGCTGCACTGCGAGCACGTGATATTGTTGCCGGGATCGCCTCTGAAGAAGAAGATGAAATCGTCGTCTTTGAAGGGTGCGAACACGCCAAATACGTGGTGCTGATGGACCCTCTGGATGGCTCCTCTAACATTGACGTTAATGTCTCGGTCGGCACGATTTTCTCTATCTATCGTCGCGTCACACCGGTGGGCACGCCCGTTACCGAAGAAGATTTTCTGCAACCGGGTAACCGGCAGGTCGCCGCAGGCTATGTGGTTTACGGCTCCTCGACGATGCTGGTCTATACCACCGGCTGCGGCGTCCACGCTTTTACCTACGACCCGTCCCTTGGCGTCTTCTGCCTGTGTCAGGAGCGCATGCGCTTCCCGGAAAAAGGCAACACCTATTCCATTAACGAAGGCAACTACATCAAATTCCCGATGGGCGTGAAGAAGTACATCAAGTACTGCCAGGAAGAAGATAAAGAGACCCAGCGCCCCTACACCTCGCGCTATATCGGTTCTCTGGTGGCGGATTTCCACCGTAACCTGCTAAAAGGCGGCATCTATCTCTACCCGAGCACCGCCAGCCACCCGGAAGGTAAGCTGCGCCTGCTGTATGAATGCAACCCGATGGCGTTCCTCGCTGAACAGGCGGGCGGCAAAGCCAGTGATGGCAAAGAGCGCATTCTGGATATTATCCCGGAAAGCCTGCACCAGCGTCGCTCTTTCTTCGTCGGCAATAATCATATGGTGGAAGACGTCGAGAACTTTATTAAAGCGTTCCCGGACGCGTAAAGCCCTTCCCCCTCCTGATGACGGGAGGGGGCATCTCCCCTCAGCGCTCCACTCTTGATACCGGCGAGCTCTGCCGATTTTCCCATAATACCGTCAGACCTCGCTGAAACGCGATAAAGATAAACAGCAGAATGCCAATGGCGATCTTGGTCCACCATGAACTCAGCGTACCGTCGAAGTTGATATAGGTTTGAATCAGCCCCTGAATCGCAACGCCAAACAACGTGCCCAGCACCGTCCCGACACCGCCGCTTAACAGCGTGCCGCCAATCACCACCGAAGCGATCGCATCCAGCTCGACCCCCACGCCCGCCAGCGCATAGCCCGCCTGGGTATAAATGGAAAAAACGATCCCCGCCAGCGTCGCCAGCCCGGTGGAAAGCATATAGATGCGGATCGTCGTGCTGCGCGTAGAGATCCCCATCAGATTCGCCGATGTTGCATTGCCGCCAATAGCATAAACCTGATTGCCAAAACGAGTACGGTGAGCCAGAAAAATCCCTACCACCACCACCAGCAGCATCAGCAGCCCCATCGCGCTCAGACGGCCGCCGCCGGGTATCATCCATGCCAGTCCGGAGAGGGTGTCATACAGCGGATGATTGATGGGGATTGACTCTTCGGAAACCAGATAGCTGACACCGCGCAAGAAAAACATCCCGGCGAGCGTGATGATGAACGCCGGGATCTTCAGCGCATCGATCAGCAAGCCCATAAATGCGCCAAAAGCACACCCCATCACCAGCACCAGCGGAAACGCCACCAGCGGCGAAAATCCCCAGAAGCCGATCGCTTTGGCGAGAAATACGCCAGTAAAGGCGATAACCGATCCCACCGACAGATCGATCCCGCCGGAGAGGATCACGAAAGTCATGCCGACGGCGATAATCCCAAGAAAAGCATTATCGGTCAGGATATTGCAGATTACCCGCGTCGAAGCAAATCCCGGAAACTGAACCAGGCAGTAGAGGTACCCCAGCAGAAATACCGCCAGGGTGATCATTAACGGTAAATTACGTTTTATCATGGCTGCGCATCCCCTTCAGTAAACTGATAAAGCGCGGCGACTGGACAACCAGCACGCACAGCACCACCACCGCTTTGACGACCTGGTTAAGTTCCGGCTGGAATCCCGACAGCAGGATCCCGGTATTCATCCCCTGGATAATCAGCGCCCCAACCACCGAAAGCAGCAGGTTAAAACGCCCCCCCAGCAGCGAACCGCCGCCGATCACCACCGCCAGAATAGCGTCCATCTCCAGCCATAAACCGGCATTATTGGCATCGGCCCCGCGAATATCCGCCGCGACAATAATCCCGGCAATCGCCGCACAAACGCCGCTTAATACATAGGCCAGCATCACCACAATGCGGGTATTCACCCCGGCGTTTTTCGCCGCGCGAATGTTAATGCCCACCGCTTCGATAAACATCCCCAGCGCGGTCTTGCGGGTAAACAGCCAGAACAGCAGCAGCGTGAGGACAGCGATAATCACCGGCGTCGGGAAAAGCAGCAGCGAACCGCTGCCAAGCCATGCAAGGTGTGGGGAATCAAAGGTCACAATCTGCCCGGAAGTGATTAACTGCGCCACGCCGCGACCGGCAACCATCAGGATTAACGTGGCGACAAAAGGCTGGATCTTCAGCATCGCCACCAGGATCCCGTTCCACAGACCGGCCAGCGCGCCAGCGGCCAGCGAGGCCAGCAGCACCACCGGCAGACTGTGTCCCGCCACGGTCATCGACGCCGCCGTCGCGCCGGCAATCGCCATCACCGCTCCGACAGAGAGGTCAATCCCGCCGGTGGCGATAACCAGCGTCATGCCGATCGCCAGCAGGGCAACCGGCGCTGCGCGGTTCAAAATATCAATGGGGCTTCCGAACAGCCGCCCTTCCTGGAGCACTATCTGGTAGAAATGCGGGGAAACCATGCTGTCGATCACCAGCACCAGCAGTAAGGCAATAATTTGCGGCATCCCCTTTGGCCAGGTAAAGCGCCGTTTCGGCTGGCCGGTTTTCGGAACTGATTGAGGCATCATCGGTTACTCCTTATGCCGCAATAGCATTCATGATCGCCGGAACGGAGAGCTCGCTCAGCGCCAGTTCCGCCACCTGCTGGCGATCGCGCATGATAATCACCCGATCGGCATAGCCCACCAGCTCTTCCAGCTCTGAAGAAATCACCAGCAGCGCCAGGCCATCGGCACACAGGGATTCGATCAGACGGATGATCTCCGCATGGGCGCCGACATCAATACCGCGCGTCGGTTCGTCGAGGATCAGGAACTGTGGTTTGGTCAGTAGCCAGCGAGAGAGTAAAACTTTCTGCTGATTCCCCCCGGAGAGGAACTCTATCGGTTGCTCAGCGTTAGGGGTACGAATCCCCAACTGGCGGATAAAGCGCTGGGCAATCTCATTTTGTTCACGTCGGCCAATCGGCCGCAGCCAGCCGCGCTGCGCCTGCAACGCGAGAACGATATTTTCCCGTACCGACGCGGCGGCGATAATACCGTCTGTTTTGCGATCTTCGGGACAAAAACCGATCCCGAGGCAGGATGCCTGATGTGGCGAACGCAGAGTCTGCGGTTTGCCTTTGATCCATGCTTTGCCGCAATCCGCGGGTTTGATGCCGAAGATCACTTCCGCCGTTTCCGTCCTTCCCGAACCGAGCAGGCCCGCCAGACCCACGATCTCTCCAGGACGAACCTGGAGATTAAACGGCGCGATGGTGCCTTTTTTGCCAAAATCTTCGAAGGCGGCGACCGGTTTCTCACTCAGCAGAGTACGGCCTGCACGTTGCAGAGCGTTATGCTCCAGCTCACGACCCAGCATCATTTTCACCAGTTCGATTTGCGGCAGTTCGCGGGTTTCCCGGCAGCCAACAAAGCAACCGTTGCGCAGGACGGTGATGCGATCGCTCACCGCATACACCTGGTCAAGAAAATGGGTAACGAAAATCAGACTGACCCCGCTATCGCGCAACTGGCGCATCAGGGTGAAGAGCATCTCCACTTCCAGGGTATCCAGACTAGCGGTGGGTTCATCAAGAATTAACACTTTTGCGGACAGATCAATCGCCCGACAGATCGCCACAATCTGCTGCATCGCAACCGAAAAGCGATTGAGCGGTTCGCGCACATCAAGGGAAAAACCGTAGGACGCCATCAGATCCGTCGCGCGCTTTTCCATCTCTTTACGCCGCAGCAGGCCAAAGCGTCTCGGTTCACGGCCAATAAACAGGTTATCCGCCACCGACATATTGGGCAGCAGGTTTACTTCCTGATAGACGGTGCCAATCCCCAACTGCTGGGCATGGGCGGTATTTTTTGGCGCGATCTCCTGCCCTTCCAGCCAGATAGCCCCACGATCCGCATGATAGACCCCGGTCAGCGCTTTAATCAGGGTTGATTTGCCCGCGCCATTTTCACCTAACAGGGCCATGATTTCGCCCCGCCGCAGGCTGAAATTAACGTTATCCAGCGCTTTCACGCCGGGGAAAAATTTGCTTAACCCTTCGGTACGAAGAATTTCCTGATGTGATTCGTCGTTCATGCTCTCCCCTCACCTTAACCCTCTCCGGGAGGAGAGGGTTCTCAGCCGTGCAGTCGTCAGACAACCACTCAGTAGCCCATATTTTTCTTCTTCTCCAGCTCTTCTTTCGCGGTATCCGGTAAGTAGAGCGTTGATTTAGTGATGATCACTTTCTCAGGTACGGTGCCGTCTTTTTTGTATTTCTCCAGCGCATCGAATGCCGGCCCGGCCATGTCCGGCGTCAACTCGACGCTGGCATTCGCTTCACCGGCAATCATTGCTCTATAGATATCCGGTACACCGTCAACGGAGCCGGTGAGGATATCTTTGCCCGGCTTCAGCCCGGCCTCTTTAATCGCCTGAATTGCGCCAATGACCATATCGTCGTTATGGGCGTAAACCATGCAAATGTTCTTGCCGTTGTTTTCCGCTTTAATAAAGCTCTCCATCACTTCTTTACCCTTACTACGGGTAAAGTCGCCGGATTGGGAGCGGATAATTTTGATATTCGGCGCGTTAGCAATGGCTTCGGCAAAGCCTTTCTTACGGTCAATCGCCACGCTTGCTCCGACGGTGCCCTGCAGTTCAACCACGTTGCACGGCTTACCATCAACGGTTTTAATCAGCCATTCGCCAATCAGCTTACCTTCCAGCACGTTGTTCGCGGTGACGGTCGTCATATAGAGATCTTTATCTTTTACATCAATCGAGCGATCGAGCAGGAAAACGGGAATTTTTGCCTCTTTGGCTTCCTTCAGTACCGGCTCCCAGCCGGTCGCCACCACCGGAGCGATAAAGATGGCATCAACCCCCTGCGCGATGAAAGAACGTACTGCCTTAATCTGGTTTTCCTGCTTTTGCTGCGCATCGGCAATTTTCAGGGTGATACCGCGTTCTTTCGCTTCCGCCCTGGCGACGTTGGTTTCAGCCGCACGCCAGCCGGATTCTGAACCGACCTGAGAAAAACCTACGGTAAGAGGGGCAGCCATAGCCATAGACGACATAGCTGCGGAAACTGCTGTGACAAGAAGTAAGCGCTTCCACATAAGAAGATCCTCGTAGGGTTATTGTTGGTTAAAACCTCACCTGCGGACAAACTATAGACAATCGGAGATGTAACTGGATGCGTTACATCACACTTCAAAAAAGTTAATTAGATGTTAATCGACACAACTTACGCCAGCAGAGAGCCCATAAGGCTTCGCGCCCTGTGTGATGATGGCTGTTTATGATGAAATTTTGCACGTATTGAGATATCAAGCACATGCAATGAAAACGGTTACATAAATTTATTCAGTATGCGGCTATGTTTATGGATTTTTCGATTGTTTAACGGGGAAAAATTCAGACGCTTGCCATGCATTTCGCGGAAAAAGAAGCGAAGACATTCGATGTGAGTTGGCTATAATACCTGGCACTTGTTTGCCATACATTTTAAAGGAAACAGACATGAGCTTACTCAACGTACCTGCAGGCAAAGATCTGCCGGAAGACATCTACGTCGTGATCGAAATCCCGGCGAACGCAGATCCAATCAAATACGAAGTCGACAAAGAGAGCGGCGCACTGTTCGTTGACCGTTTTATGTCCACAGCGATGTTCTATCCGTGCAACTACGGTTACATCAACCACACTCTGTCTCTGGACGGTGACCCGGTGGACGTTCTGGTCCCGACGCCGTACCCGCTGGAGCCGGGTTCAGTGATCCGCTGCCGTCCGGTTGGCGTGCTGAAAATGACCGACGAATCCGGTGAAGATGCCAAACTGGTTGCGGTACCGCACACCAAGCTGAGCAAAGAGTACGATCACATCAAAGATGTGAGCGACCTGCCGGAACTGCTGAAAGCGCAGATCACCCACTTCTTCGAACACTATAAAGACCTCGAAGCCGGCAAATGGGTTAAGGTTGATGGCTGGGACAACGCCGAAGCGGCGAAAGCTGAAATCGTTGCTTCCTTTGAGCGCGCGAAACAGAAGTAATTCCGCAGCGTTCTGACCAACGAACACCGCCTTCGGCGGTGTTTTTTTGTCTAAAGAAAACAACGCCACCCGAAGGTGGCGTTGCCGTTATTGATACTGGTCTCTGTCCAACCAGTTGCCATTTTCTATCAGCACAAACCCCTCAACGGGGCGCTGATAGACATACATCCAGGCACTACCGTAAGGCGTCTGGATTAAGTGACGAGCATACTCGCCCCCTTTGGTACGCAACGCATCCAATTCAGCCAGCGTCGAAGCGTCAATACGATAAACTTCACCATGTACTGTGCCCTTACCCGGCACTGCACCTGGATAGTGGCCCAGGTTGTACAGTTGATAATCAGTGACACTATGATCGCCCAGCCACTGAGCATTAGTCATCCAGTGGCTGTTGCCTTGTTTGCGTCGTAAACTGCCGTAAACAAATATTCGCATTGCTAAAACTCAAACTGATAGAGCAAATCGAGAGCCTGGTCTACGCCAGACACCGCTTCCATATATAGCTTAGGCATCAGGCGATAACGCAACGTCAACGTCGCCAGGGAATCAAAGATCCCTACCCCATATTTTACCTGCAGACCCGGCAGTACATAGCCGCTGACCACCACCTGGGAGGAGTCACCCACCCCCTCGGTATCCAGCGCCAGATTGCTTACGCCAAACGTCTCGCCGATTTTACCCACAACCTGACCACTTTGTGCAACCCCCATGCCAATAAGCATCGAGGTCATGGCCGCACTATCGCTCTGTCCGCTGCTTAACCCCTGCCCTCGCAGCAGATAAGAGAGCGCCTCTTGTTGCGACATTACCGGGTCAGAGAATATTTCCGCTTTCGGCTGATCGGCCGAACCGGTCACTCGAACGCCAGCAACCACATCATCTTCAGTGGCATCCGGATTACGAATAGCTTCAATATTCAACAACGGCTGATCCGGTGGGCCGGAGAACATCAGCTCACCTTTACGCACAATCAGATCCTGACCATAGGCGTGAAAACGGCCTTCCGGGATACTGATCTGCCCGTTCAGGCCCAGCCCCTGTTTATCCTGAGCGACTTTCAAATCACCGGTCAAACGGGCTTTCAGGCCGAAGGCGCTCAGACGAACATTATTGCCGACGTGGATCATCAGGTTACTGTTGATGGGGATACTGGCGCTCTGCTGCTTAATCGGTTGCAGATTTTTATCCAGCATCACTTCATCAGAAGAGACGCCAACGGCGCTTTCCGGCACTTCATTGACGACAATACGTGCCCACGGCACATCGACGCTGCCATCAAGGCTAAACAGGCTTGGTGTGGCAGTAAAGACCACATCCGGCGATACATCAAGGCGCACCATCGGCGGCACGGTTATCCGCACCCGGCTGCCTTTCGCCGCGATTTGCGCGCGCCAGTTATCAATCTGCGTCCAGTCGGCGCTACCGCTTAAAGCAATTTGCCCCTGGCTGGTATTCACCGTTCCCTGCAATGTTGAACGGGTGCCGGTAAAATTCATTGCCAGCTGGCTCGGCTGCATATCGAACGGCATAAAGTTGCCTTCAATATCCACGCCATTGAGCCGCATCTGACCATGCAACTGCGGGTTCTGCACATTACCGCCAAGCGTAAGATGCGCGTTAAGTATCCCCTCAGCCTTCTCACCGCGCGCGAAAACAGGATTTATCATCGCAAGCGAGAAGTTGTTGATATTAACATTGCCCCCCAGATTGCGGCGTCCCTGCGGATCGGTGACCTGAACCTGCCCGTCCAGTTGACCGTTGTTGGTCAAACGAATCAACCAGCCCAGCTGCGCGCGGTTATTGTGCAAATCGGCCGTGAGGTTCAGGGTATCGAAAGACACCGGTAGCGGCGCGTCATTGACCATCTGGGTCACTTTCACGTTACGCCCGTTTAGCGTGACCTTGCCCTGCGGTAATCCCTCTTTGGTCGTGTCCCAGCTCACATCAGCGTTACCGCTAAATACGCCGCTGGCGCGCGTCTCTTCCGGCATAAACGGCTTCAGCATCGCCAGGTCGAAACGCCTGAGATCCACCCGCGCGTGCCCGCTCGCCCCCGCGTCGATGGTTTGCGGCACGCATAGCTCGGCATCAGGGTTAGTCCAGCAATGTGGCCCGATACTGATTTTTTGCTCAAAATGACGGTAATCCAGCGCAATATCCCGCGTCAGGGCAACCGGCCCCACCGGCGTCTGGAAACGCGTATTGCTGAGCGTCCCTTTCCAGCGCTCTGCTTTACGATCAAAGCTCCCTGCCAGCGACAGATGCCCGGCAACCGGCTCGCCCTGCACCCGCAGTTGCAGGTCGTGCTGCTTCTCGTCGCCCTTCGCATTGAGCTGTACCAGGCTGATATTGACACCCGGCTGACGAATACGATCGATGCGTACATCAAGGTTTCCGCCAATCTGCTCTGCAGATTTGACATCCCCCTTCACGTTCACTTGCGCAATGGACAGCTCCTGCCAGCGCAGCGCCCGGGCGGTGATATCCGCCAGTAGCTGCGGCGCATCGACGGTACCGCGGACTTTCACCAGTCCCTTCGCCGTGCCGCCCAGTCCCGGCAGCGCATTATCAAGCCGCGGCGCATCAATCGTGGCGTCGAGGTTCAGATCTTTCACCCCCAGTTCGCCTTTCACGTCGGCGCGATTAGGGCCTAACGCCAGATGCAGGCCGGGGATTTTCCACTGCATATAGCTATTGCCCTGCAGCGAACCGTTCACATCGACCTTATTCTGTTTCACATTACCGGTGATTTTTAGCTCCGGCACCGACATCTGCCAGCTTCCGCCGTACAGGCTACCCTGAGTTTTAATCAGACCGTTGAGCTTCGAGGGCCACTCAGGCACCTCTTTCGCGGTGTTAATGCCGTTGAGCGTCAGTTCGCCACGCCAGCTGATCGCCTGCTGCCAGTCAAGCAGCGCTTTCAGCTCGGTTTTCCCCTCCAGGGCGGCGACGGTCAGCTTATCGATATTGACCTGCTGTTCGTTGCCCTTCGCGTTCAGGCTAATTTTTGCCGGCGGCAGCGATTGTCCTTTCACCGCGGTGCTGAAAGCCATGGTGTAGTCGGTCATTTTGCCGTTAAATTTCAGCAGCAGATCATCGGCCTGGAACGCTTTCTCGCCGGTAAACGGCCAGTAGAGCTGGTTGCTTTTAACCTCCATATCCAGCGGTAAGCCCGCTTCAGCCAGCTGCGCTTCGGCACGCAGCGTCATTGCCACTGGGCCAGTTAAATCCACGCCAACCGTCAGCTTTTTACGCACCTCGCCCCCGACGTTCAGTTGCACCTTCTCGCCCTTCAGCGGATCGATATTCAGCGTGCTGTTAAGGGTGATATCAACCGGCCAGTTTCCCTGCAATTGCGCGCGACCGGAAGCCTTCACGTTGCCCTGGTCGGAGTCCACATCCAGCGCATCCAGTTTCATCTGCCCGTCAGTGCTGCTGACTTTCAGCAACAGCGTATAGATGGTCATATCGGTATCGCCGGTCAGGCGCAGCTGTTCGCCGCGGAGCGCCTGAATATTGAGATTCAGCGGCAAATGAACGTCTGCCATTTCCGGCAGCACCGGCTTCGAGAAGAGATCTTTCATCATCTCGCCAATCGGTTTCTCTTCCGGCTGCGGGTTGGCGATTTTCGGTTCGACCACCTGCTCTTGCGCCACTTTTGCTGCTTTCGGCAGCGCAATAAGCAACCCTTGCAACGAAGTCGGCGTCAGGGTCAGGTTTTTCTCCTGCCAGTTCAGGCCGCTGGAAAAATCACGCAGCGAAACGGCGGTATCGTCAATTTTCACATTGACGTTATGCAGCGCCACCCGGTTCAGGGTAATCGGATAGGGAGTGGAAAGATTTAGCGGGCCGCTCTCTTCTTCCTCCACCGGCTCAGCTGGCGGCATTTTACGGGTATCGATCGTCACATAAATATCGCGCAGAGAGATATCGTTGACGCACAGGCTGCTGTCCCACAGGCAGCGCAGCTTGACGCCAAGGTGGAACTGACCTGCGCTTATCGCCACCCCAGGCTGTTCATAACGTATATTATTGAGCGTCAGGTCACGCCAGCCGCCGGTGGTTTTGCCGATTTCCAGCCCCGGAACCCAACGATTGGCGGCGTTTATCACCAGATGCAGGCCCGTAGTGGTACCCACCAGAAATCCTGCTGTTCCCAGTAACAACACCAGAAAAATCAGTACGCCGAGGCTTATTTTCTTCCATAAACTCATAATTCAGGCCCCAGACCAATGTAAAACTGTAAACCGTGCTCATCTTTGTCGCCTATCGGCCTGGCGATATCCAGTTTGATCGGCCCGACCGGCGACTGCCAGCGCACGCCAAAGCCCGCGCCGGTTTTGAAATCACTTTCACGGATATCGCTCACGGCTTCACCACTGTCGACAAACACCGCGCCCCACCACTTGCCGCTCACGTTATACTGATATTCCAGCGAGCCGGTAGCCAGCTTCGAAGCCCCTATCAGCTTGCCATCATCATCTTTAGGCGAGATAGATTTGTATTTATAACCACGAATACTCCGGTCCCCCCCGGCGAAGAAACGCAGGTCCGGCGGAACTTTGCTGAAGTTATCGGCTTCAATCCAGCCGAGATTGCCGCGCACCACGAAACGGTGACGGTCGTAGAGCGTTCGGATCCACACATCCTGCGCCTGCATGACGATAAAGTTAATATCCGAGCCCCACAGGGTGTTGGAATAGTCTACCGAGTAGCGCTGCGAATCGCCCCAGGTTGGCATCAGACCGCCCCGCGAGCGGGTCCGGTTCACCGACACGCCCGGATAGATCAGCATCGTGGTATTCGTCACGTTAGCCTGGGTAAAGTGGTCAAGGCTCCAGCGCAGATTCAGCGCGCGCTGCCAGCCGCTCGACATCTCCCAGTAGCGCGAAACGGCCAGGGTCGTTGAGTCGGCTTTCGTATCGTTGAGGTCCGTACGTTTGAATCCGCCCTGCATCAGGTAGTACTGCTCAAGGGGGCTTTTTAACAGCGGAATTTTATAGCTGAAATCAAGCTGCTGCTCAGGAGCGGAAACGCTAAGACTGGAAGTCAGGCTATGGCCGTACGAGTTCATCCACGGCTTTTTCCACGTCCCTTTGACCCGCGGGCCGACGTCAGTTGAGTAACCGACGCCGGTTTCAACGGTATTCTCTTTACGCGGGGAGACAACGCCCTGCAAAGGCAGAATTTTGGTCTGGCGGGACTTTGCAAACTGCGGCGCCACGACCACGGAGCTAAACCAGCCGGTAGCCGACAGACGGCGGTTGAGTTCGGCTAAATCCTGTGAAGTGTAGTAGTCGCCCTGTTTAAACGGCACCAGGTTTTGCAGGTATTCGTCGCGAATCTGCGAGCCTTCGAAAGTGACCGGGCCAAAGCGATAGCGCTCGCCGCTGTTGTAGTCGATATCCCAGAAGGCCTGATGTCTGTCGAGAGAGACGCCAAGCTGGCTTTTATTAAATTCGCTATCGAAATATCCCTTGCGCAGCGCAATGCGGGTCAGTGAACTTTTGAAGCCATCATAATCGCTATGATTGAGCACGGTGCCGATGGCCGGGCGCGTTTTTAACAGATCCAGATAGTCGCGATCGGTCCGCGCTCCGCCGCGCAAAATAACCTCGGTACCGCCAATACGCACCGGTTCGCCGGGCGTGACTTTAGCAATCAGGACCTGGCGCCCCTTCTTTGGCGGCGGACGCAAATCAAAATCGATCGTCGGTTCGTAGTAACCCAGCGCTTTGAGCCCTTCACGAATAGCATCGTCCACGCGCGCGCGGAAGCGCCGATCCGGCGTCACCTCATCGCTCTGGATCGTAGACAATTGGGCGCGGACGTTTTTTTCCAGCTCCCCGGATAACCCCTCCACTTGCAAACGCACGCTCGCTGCGCTGGCGACCCCGCTGACCAGTAAAAGGCTGGTGATACATAACTGGCGGATTTGTAGCACGTTTTCTCCTGAATATCCTTGTTTGCCCCGAAGGAAACGAAATCGCCGCTCCACGGCTTAACAACCCACTAACAGCCAGGGGTTGAAAAAGTGACAATAGCCCAAATAGTTCTTATGTTTAAATTTAGACGTATTGAGCGTGTGTATTGTGTTAAAAGACACGCCTGGTTACAACCTAAACCCCCTTTTCTGTTTTTATGAGGCCCACCGTGAGTCTATTTGATAAAACGCATCTTGTCGCCCAGGCGGACGCGCTGCCGGGACGCAATACGCCGATGCCGGTGGCTACGCTCCACGCCGTCAATGGCCACTCAATGACCAACATTCCGGCAGGAATGGAGATCGCCCTGTTTGCTATGGGCTGTTTCTGGGGCGTCGAACGCCTGTTCTGGCAGCTTCCTGGCGTTTACAGCACCGCCGCGGGCTATACCGGAGGCTATACGCCAAATCCGACCTACCGCGAAGTCTGCAGCGGTCAGACCGGTCATGCGGAAGCCGTCCGTGTGGTCTACGATCCCCAGGTCATCAGTTATGAACAGTTATTACAGGTATTCTGGGAAAATCACGACCCGGCGCAGGGCATGCAGCAGGGCAACGATCATGGCACCCAGTATCGTTCAGCGATTTACCCGCTGACGCAGGAGCAAAGCAAAGCGGCGCAAGCCAGCCTGGCGCGTTTCCAGGCGGCAATGCACGAAGCGAACGACTCGCGCACGATCACCACTGAGATAGCGACGGCGAAGCCATTCTATTATGCGGAAGACGATCATCAGCAGTATCTGCACAAAAACCCATACGGGTACTGCGGTATCGGGGGGATCGGCGTGTGTCTGCCGCCACAGGCCTGATGTTACTGCCTGGCTGAATAATTTACGCGCTGGCGGCTATACGGTGCCTTACGCTATACTACCCCGTGTTACAAGCCGGTCCTATGCCTTCGGACCGGTTTTTTGTGTGTTCCACATGAGTATTATTCACTTCCCTTCCGAGGATCTGATCTCAACGATCAGATAAGATATGTTAAACAGTATTTTAGTCATACTTTGTCTGATTGCCGTCAGTGCATTCTTTGCGATATCGGAGATCTCGCTGGCCGCGTCACGTAAAATCAAACTCAAACTGCTGGCCGATGACGGCAATGTGAACGCCCAACGCGTTCTCAAAATGCAGGAGAACCCCGGCACCTTCTTTACCGTGGTGCAAATCGGCCTCAATGCGGTGGCGATTCTCGGCGGTATCGTCGGCGATGCCGCATTCTCACCGGCTTTCGATGGTCTGCTAAGCCGCTATATGTCCCCCGCGCTGGCCGAACAGCTAAGCTTTATCATCTCCTTTACCCTGGTCACCAGCCTGTTCATCCTGTTTGCTGACCTGACTCCGAAACGCATCGGTATGATTGCGCCTGAAGCCGTCGCTTTACGCATCATCAACCCGATGCGCTTCTGCCTGTTTGCCTTTCGCCCGCTGGTATGGTTGTTCAATGGCATGGCTAACAACATCTTCCGCTTGTTCAAAATTCCAATGGTGCGTAAAGACGACATTACCTCTGATGATATTTACGCCGTGGTGGAAGCCGGCGCGCTGGCCGGAGTGCTGCGTAAACAGGAACATGAGCTAATTGAAAATGTGTTCGAGCTGGAGTCGCGCACCGTTCCTTCATCCATGACCTCCCGGGAAAACGTCATCTGGTTCGATCTCCATGAAGATGAACAGAGCCTGAAAAATAAAGTCGCAGAGCATCCGCACTCCAAATTTCTGGTCTGTAACGAAGATATCGATCACATCATCGGCTACGTTGATTCCAAAGATCTGCTTAACCGCGTGCTGGCGAATCAAAGCCTGGTGTTAACCGGGGGTGTGCAAATCCGCAATACGCTGATTGTCCCGGATACTCTGACGCTGTCCGAAGCGCTGGAAAGCTTCAAAACCGCCGGTGAAGACTTTGCTGTGATCATGAACGAGTATGCGCTGGTGGTGGGGATTATCACCCTTAACGACGTGATGACCACGCTGATGGGCGACCTGGTCGGTCAGGGGCTGGAAGAGCAGATCGTCGCACGCGATGAAAATTCCTGGTTGATTGACGGCGGTACGCCGATTGATGACGTGATGCGCGTGCTGGATATCGATGAATTCCCACAGTCGGGTAATTACGAAACGATTGGCGGCTTTATGATGTTTATGCTGCGTAAAATTCCCAAACGCACCGACGCCGTAAAATTCTCTGGCTATAAGTTTGAAGTGGTGGATATCGACAACTACCGCATCGACCAGTTGCTGGTGACCCGTATCGACAATAAGCCGACGGTGCTGTCCCCCAAAATACCGGATGCCGCGGATAACGAAAAAGCATCGGCGTAAGCCCTTTTAAAACGAAATATGGCTCCCGTCGGGAGCCATCTTTTACCCTCAGGCCATCTCTGTCTGCAGACGCATAACCTGACGGTTGACCTCAGACATCACTGACAAATGCAGCTTGTCCTTGATCTTCGGGATAAGGATTTTACCCTTATCAAATTCAAAAGCGCCAACGTCCTTGATATACAAACGTCCACGAAACAGGATCTTCACGTACTTCGCTACTTGTAGCGGGTTGTAGCGTTGGAAAATTTTCATTGTTGTCTCCTGCCAGGGTTACGCTCTTGTGGTGCCACAGTTAGCCCACGTATCGGGAGCGCAAATTTTAGTGCCCTGAAACTATAGTCCAGAATCTCAGTGATACCCAGTTTGTATAAGTTTATTTACCGTTTAATGACATTAATTCAGAGTTTTCGTTTCAGACATCCGGCAATCAGAGTATAAGTCCCCGATATTAGACGAATTTGTGCGTTAACGCGCAAACTGGCACCATCATTGCGGGTAAGACCGGCAATCGCACTTATGCTTAAAGCAGACCAAGTGGTCGGATCACCTGCAACGATAATAAGGAAACATCATGACCCTACGTAAATTGCTGGCCGTTTCATCGCTTTTGTTGCCACTGATGGCGTCAGCGCATAACTTTGTCGACGGACAACGTGTCGCGCCAGTCGGTGTAGCAGACCGCGGAGAGTTAGTGCTGGATAATGATAAATTTAGCTATAAAAACTGGAATAGCGCACAACTGACAGGAAAAGTACGCGTCGTACAGCACATCGCCGGACGCTCTTCGGCGAAAGAAAAAAACGCCATGTTAATTGAGGCCATTAAAAACGCGAAGTTCCCACACGATCGCTATCAGACCACCACCATCATCAATACCGATGATGCGATCCCTGGCTCAGGAATCTTTGTCCGCAGCAGTATCGAGAGCAACAAACAGCGCTATCCCTGGTCGCAGTTTATCGTCGACAGCAACGGCCAGGTACGCAAAGCGTGGCAGCTTAACAAAGAGAGCTCAGCGATTGTGGTGTTGGATAAAAATGGCCGCGTACAATGGGCCAAAGACGGCGCACTCACCCAGGATGAAGTGCAGCAGGTTATCGCCCTGCTGCACAAGCTGCTGGCTGAATAATCTTGAATCTCTCCCGTCATCGCGGGAGGGACGCGATCCATAAGCACAATTCGGCTCTAGCCACACAAAATACAGGCCAGATGAGGTGAATTGATAATATCGTTATCAATGTGAAGCGGATTTATCATTATGAGTAAATAATAGTGACCGGTTTCGCATTTGTTTTTCCCTATTACCCATTCACACTGGCATGGTAATTGAATACATATCCCTTTCACCGTAACAGGAGAAAGGGATGGATCACAAAACCACAATATACATCATTATCATATTATATATGATGTCAATGATTGGCATCGGACTATATGCCAGAACAAAAATTAAAAATACCGAAGATTATCACCTCGCCGGGCGTCGTCTTGGACCTATTATGCTGGCAGGAACGCTGGCCGCGACGGAAATCGGCGGCGGCAGCTCGGTAGGCGTTGCCTCAAAAGCCTACGGCGCATGGGGACTGTCGGCCGGATGGTACGTGGTCGCTACTGGCCTGGGTATTTTTCTGGTTTCGTTTATTGCGCCTTATATGCGCCGGGCAATGGCGACAACCGTACCGGAAATCATTGGCCGTCGCTACGGTAAAGGCAGCTACCTTATTACCACCGTTCTTTCATTATTAGCGCTGGTCGCACTGGGTGCCGCACAAATAACCGCAACGGCCACAATTGTGCATGTTCTTACCGGTTTTAATACGCAATACGCTATTATTATTTCCGGCATTGTCGTCGTTTTTTATACATGGATTGGCGGCATGTGGAGCGTAACATTAACGGACTTTGTGCAGTTCTTTTTAATTATTTTAGGCTTTGCTGTCGCTATTCCGGTGTCGTTATCCATGCTGGACGGCGGCTGGGGCTATGTCGTTTCCCATGTTCCCGAAAGCCAGTTTGAGATGACGCGTCTGGGCTGGAAAACCATTATCGGCCTGACGGTCATGTACTTTATGACCTTCTCCACCGGGCAAGAAGCCGTCCAGCGTTACTACTCCGCCAAAAACGAAAGAGTGGCAATCGTCGGCTCCCTGCTATGCAGCCTGTTTATGGCTATATACGCCTTTATCCCTGCGGTGCTGGGATTAATCGCCCTCGCCGCCTTCCCTGATATTGATCCGAATAATGCGCTGGCAACCGTATCGGTACAGTTATTGCCTCCGGCGATCGCCGGGCTGCTGCTATCGGCGGTGATTTCCGCCACCTTATCCAGCGCATCCGGCGATCTGCTGGGTGCCGCCAGTATCTGGGTAAAAGATATTCACGAACAATATTTTCATAAAGAAGCGACCAATACGCTGACAATGAGCCGCTGGGTGGTGCTGGTGGTCGGCATCCTCGCCATTCTGATTGCTTTATGGAGCGGGGAAATAATCAGCTTATTAATGTTTGCCTTTACGCTGCGCGCGACCGGACCCTTCGCCGCCTATTTATTTGGCCTACTGTGGAAGGGGGCGACACCCAATGCCGGTCTATGGTCAATTATTTTTGGTTCACTTGCCGGGCTGGGCTGGCAGTTGGCCGGCGAACCTTACGGAATCATGGCAATTATTGCGGGTTCACTGGTGAGCGCCGTAACCTTTCTTCTCGTGGCCTGGGTTGAGCGCAGAATGGGGATCGCGCCCGCACCTTCCGCTTATCTGAGTAATGAAGAGAACTGACGCTGCGCTTCTTCATTATTGCCAGAGAGGCAAAGCGAGGAAGCGCAGGGGATTTAATAAATAGAAACCCGGAAACCGGGGTTGAGGAACGATTCACGCGGCGTATAGTCCAGGGTGCGTCCCTGCCAGTCGTGAACCTGCGCCCCGGCGGCGCTGGCGACCGCATGACCTGCCGCGGTGTCCCAGGTACAAGTCGGCCCGAAGCGCGGATAAAGCTGGGCCTGCCCGTCGGCGACGAGGCAGAACTTCAGCGAGGAACCAATGGACGTGGTCTGATGTTCTCCAAGCTGCTCCAGGTACTCCTCCAGCTCCGGGTCATTGCCGTGGGAGCGACTGATGACTACGCGCGGCGGACGCGCATCCTGGACATGAATCTGCTTACGCACGCCGCACTCTTCTTTCCATGCTTTGCCCTTTTCCGCGCTGTACATCATCTTCATCACCGGCGCATAGACCACGCCAAGTATGGGTTTGCCGTTTTCGATCAAGGCGATATTGACGGTAAATTCGCCGTTGCGCTTGATAAATTCTTTGGTGCCGTCCAGCGGATCCACCAGCCAGTAACGCTGCCAGTGCTGGCGGACATCCCAGGCGGGCGGGTCCTCTTCCGACAGAATCGGGATGTCGGGAGTCATGGCCAGCAGGCCGCTGATAATCACTTTATGCGCCGCAATATCCGCTGCCGTGACCGGAGAATCATCCTTTTTACTGGCAACGTCCATCGGCTGTTTTCCATCGTAAACCTCCATGATGGCATCGCCAGCGTTCCGTGCCAGTTGACATACTTGTTCTAACATTCTCCACCTCGTCTGATTACAGTGGCGTTAACTCGTTGTTTTATTTATATCGCATCATAGTGAGTTCCGCTATCTGTGATAACGCTGACGGTTTCCACCCGCGCTTTTATGGCATGATTCACACTTCTGTAAGCAACAGAATGTAAATACATTTTCTACTGTGCCATTGCTCATAAAAAGGACGCCACGATGATTAAGTTTAGCGCAACGCTGCTGGCAACGTTGATCGCTGCCAGCCTAAATGCGGCGACAGTCGATTTACGGATCATGGAAACCACCGATCTACACAGTAATATGATGGACTTCGACTATTACAAAGATACGCCGACGGAAAAATTTGGCCTGGTGCGAACCGCATCGCTGATTGAGAAAGCTCGTCAGGAAAGTAAAAACAGCCTACTGGTCGATAACGGCGACGTCATTCAGGGCAGCCCGCTGGGTGACTATATGGCCGCAAAAGGGCTTAAAGAGGGCGATATTCACCCGGTCTATAAAGCGATGAATACCCTCGATTATGTGGTCGGAAATCTCGGCAACCACGAATTTAACTACGGCCTCGATTTCCTGCACAAGGCGCTGGCTGGCGCGAAATTCCCCTACGTCAACGCCAACATTATCGACGCTAAAACCGGCAAACCGATGTTTACGCCTTATCTGATTCAGGATACTCAGGTTCAGGATAGCGAAGGTAACACGCAGACGCTGCGCATCGGCTATATCGGCTTCGTCCCGCCGCAGATTATGACCTGGGATAAAGTCAATCTTAGCGGTAAGGTCACCGTCAACGACATTACCGAAACCGCACGCAAATTCGTTCCCGAAATGCGTGAGAAAGGAGCGGATGTCGTGGTGGTTATTGCCCACTCAGGTCTCTCTGCCGACCCGTACCGGGCGATGGCGGAGAACTCCGTTTACTATTTAAGTCAGGTCCCTGGCGTGGATGCCATTATGTTTGGTCACGCCCATGCCGTCTTCCCGGGCAAAGACTTCGCCACGATTAAAGGCGTAGATATCACCAAAGGCACACTGAATGGCGTCCCGGCGGTAATGCCGGGGATGTGGGGCGACCATCTTGGGGTGGTCGACCTGGTATTGAATAACGACAGCGGCAAATGGCAGGTCACTGACGCAAAAGCCGAGGCGCGCCCCATCTATGATTCGGTCGCAAAAAAATCCCTCGCGGCGGAAGACAGCCACATGGTGGCGGTCTTAAAAGCCGACCATGACGCCACTCGCGAGTTTGTCGGTAAGCCGATCGGTCAATCCTCCGATAATATGTACAGCTACCTGGCGCTGGTGCAGGACGATCCGACCGTGCAGGTGGTGAATATGGCGCAGAAGGCCTACGTGGAGCACTATATCCAGGGCGACCCGGATCTGGCGAAACTGCCGGTGCTCTCCGCCGCTGCGCCGTTTAAAGCCGGTGGGCGTAAAAATGATCCGGCCAGCTTTGTTGAGGTGGAAAAAGGCCAGCTAACCTTCCGTAACGCCGCCGATCTGTACCTGTACCCGAACACGCTGGTGGTGATGAAAGTGAGCGGTAAAGAGGTCAAAGAGTGGCTGGAGTGCTCCGCCGGCCAGTTCAACCAGATTGACCCCACCAGCAACAAGCCGCAGTCTTTAATTAACTGGGACGGCTTCCGCACCTATAACTTTGATGTTATCGACGGCGTGAACTATCAGATTGATATCACGCAACCGGCGCGCTATGACGGCGAATGTAACAGCGTTAACCCGCAGGCCGAGCGGATCAAGCAACTGACGTTTAACGGCAAACCCATAGACCCGAAGGCCACTTTCCTCGTTGCCACCAATAACTACCGTGCCTACGGCGGTAAATTCCCGGGAACCGGTGAGAACCATATTGCTTTTGCCTCACCGGATGAGAACCGTTCGGTACTGGCGGCGTGGATTGGCGCGGAGTCGAAGAAACACGGCGAGATCCATCCGGCTGCGGATAATAACTGGCGTCTGGCACCGATCCACAGTAACGTCCCGCTGGATATCCGTTTTGAAACCTCTCCGGGTGATAAAGCCGCGGCGTTCATCAAAGAGAAAGCGCAATATCCGATGCGCCAGGTCGCCACTGACGATATCGGTTTTGCCATTTATCAGTTGGATTTGAGTAAGTAACTTCCTGTCCCCCGGTCGCGCCCCACTCCGCTTACCGGGGATACACAGGCGCCAGCGACAACCGGGGAATTTTCCCGGTTCACGCCACCTGCCCGTGGTTCGCCAGAACCGCGGGCAGATTCAGCTCTATCCAGTCAGCCAGCTCCGCCACCTTCTCACTCACCTGCTCACCGAGTGGAGTCAGACTATATTCAACATGCGGCGGTACCACCGGGTAGGACACGCGATCGAGAAAACCATCCTGTTCCAGCGCCTGCAGCGACTGGGCCAGCATCTTTTCGCTGACGCCGCCAATCTTACGGCGCAGATCGCTAAAACGGTGAGTGCCGTCACGCAGGGCCAGCAAAATCAGTACGCCCCAGCGACTGGTAACATGCTTGAGCACTTCCCGTGAGGGGCACTGTTCGGCGAACAGGTTGCCATTGCGTAGCTGTTCGCTCAGCGTCAGATTTGCCATATTCATACTTACCTTTTTGTACGTACTTACTAAAAGTTAGTAACAGTGCTAGCTTACCACCACTATCTATAAATACGAAGGAGAAGACCCATGATCGCGATTACCGGTGCAACCGGCCAGCTTGGCCAGCTCGTTCTGAAAAACCTGTTAAATAGCGTCCCTGCCAGCCAGATTGTCGCTATTGTGCGTAATCCGGCAAAAGCTGAAACCCTTAGCCAGCAAGGCATTGTGGTTCGTCAGGCCGACTACGGCGATGAAGCCGCGCTGACTGCCGCCCTGCTGGGCGTCGACAAACTGCTGTTGATCTCATCCAGCGAAGTGGGCCAGCGCGCCGCGCAGCACCGCAACGTTATTAACGCCGCAAAAACCGCTGGCGTGAAATTCATCGCTTATACCAGCCTGCTACACGCCGATAAGTCCCCGCTGGGGCTGGCGAATGAACATATCGCCACCGAGAAAATGCTTGCCGACGCCGGTATTGCTTACGCACTGCTGCGCAACGGCTGGTACACCGAAAACTACCTCGCCAGCGCGCCGCCGTCGATTGAACATGGCGTATTTATCGGCGCCGCCGGTGACGGCAAAATTGCTTCCGCCACGCGCGCGGATTACGCCGCCGCTGCGGCCCACGTTATCGCCGGAGAAGACCATGCCGGGAAAGTGTACGAACTGGCAGGGGATAACGCGTGGACGCTGAGTGAACTTGCCGCGGAACTGAGCAAACAAAGCGGTAAAAACGTGGTATATCAAAACCTCAGCGAAGCCGACTTCGCCGCCGCACTGAAAGGCGTCGGTCTGCCAGCCGGGCTGGCGGATATGCTGGCTGACTCTGATATCGGCGCGTCGAAAGGCGGTCTGTTCGACGACAGCCGGACCCTGAGCACGCTGATCGGCCGCCCGACCACCCCGCTTGCCGACAGCATCAAAGGCATCCTGTAAACGTTACCGGATGGTTAATTTTTGTAGCATCCCGACGGCGCATCCCCAATAATGCAACGATGTCCGTCGGGAGTGATTGCATGCAAGGCGTACCAGAACAGTTCCATGATGAAAGAGACAGCGCGCGCTTTCGCCATCTGGCGCAGGTGCCGGGCGTTGAGCTATACCATGCCCATATCTCCCGCTACGCTTTTGCCCCGCACACCCATGAAGCCTTTGGTATCGGTACGATAGAACTCGGCGCCGAACGCTTTCGCTATCGAGGCAGCCAGTATGTCGCTTCGGTCAACACTGTCGTCACTATGAATCCCGATGAACTGCACACCGGCGAAGCGGAAACCGCTGATGGCTGGCGCTATCGCATGATTTATCTCGACCCGGATATGCTGGAGGAAGTGACCGGCGCAGGCCACTGGTGGTTCAGTGAAGTGGTACGCCAGGATCCGCTGCGCTCGCGGCAAATCGGCAATCTTATCTACGGTCTGTGGCATACTGACGACCCGCTGGCGCAGCAGGGTCTGCTACAGGATTTAATCGATACTTTCCGCCCGTTCGCGCGCCACGCGCCAGTCTTGCCTGAAGCCCGTCACCGCTTCGATCGAGTACGTGAATATCTGCACGACAACTATATGAAGACGATAACCCTTGATGAACTGGCTAAGGTGGCGGCGCTCAGCCCGTACCATTTTCAGCGTCAGTTTAAAGCGCACTTTCACGTTACGCCGCAGCAGATGTTAATGGCGATCCGTCTGTGGCGCGCTAAAGCTTTTCTCACCCGCGGCATGGCCGCCGCCGATGTCGCCGCCGCCTGCGGATTAACCGACCAGTCGCACCTGACCCGCGCGTTCACTCGCCACTACGGCATTACGCCTGTGCGTTATCAAAAACAGGTTCTTAAGCGCTAATGCGCAACCTTATACAATATTCCCGCATACGCCTCATCTACACTCTCGTCAACAGAAAGAGTCGTGGAAGGCATGATGATTAGTGGTGTGCTGTACGCCCTGCTGGCAGGGCTGATGTGGGGACTGATTTTCGTGGGGCCGCTGTTGGTCCCGGAATATCCGGCGGTACTGCAGTCGATGGGGCGTTATCTGGCGCTGGGGCTGATCGCGCTACCGCTGGCCTGGCTGGGCCGCGCGAAACTGCGTCTGCTCTCCGGCAAAGACTGGTGGACGGCGCTGGGGCTGACCATGATCGGCAACCTCATCTACTACGTCTGCCTGGCCAGCGCTATTCAGCGTACCGGCGCACCGGTCTCAACGATGATTATCGGTACACTGCCGGTGGTGCTGCCGGTTTTTGCCAACCTGCTCTATAGCCAGCGCGACGGTAAGCTACCGTGGCGACGCCTGTTCCCGGCGCTTATCTGTATTGCCATCGGCCTGGTCTGCGTTAATACTGCCGAACTGCATCGGGGCCTGCCTGATTTCAGTCCTTTGCGCTACGGCGCCGGGATTATGCTGGCACTGATATCCGTGGCCTGCTGGGCCTGGTATGCGCTACGCAACGCCCGCTGGCTGCGGGAAAACCCGGATAACCCCCCGATGATGTGGGCCACCGCACAGGCGCTGGTCACCCTGCCGGTATCGCTGGCCGGATACCTCATCGCTTGCTGGTGGCTACAGGATCAGCACCCTGACTTTCCTCTGCCCTTCGGCCCGCGTCCGGTGGTATTTATTCCCCTGATGCTGGCGATCGCCGTATTCTGTTCGTGGGTTGGCGCATGGTGCTGGAATATCGCCAGCCAGCACCTGCCGACGGTGATTCTTGGGCCGCTGATTGTCTTCGAAACGCTTGCCGGGTTGCTGTATACCTTTATTTTGCGCCACAGCCTGCCGCCGCTTTTAACGTTCAGCGGTATTGTGCTGCTGGTGCTTGGCGTGGTGTCGGCAGTGCGTACTCGCCTGGATAAACCTCTCCTGCAAGAGTTAGTCTGTGAGAAAAAATAGCCAGCTACCCTAAAGAGGTATTTCTTTAAATATAAGTTGCATTTAAAATACAACTTATATTATTGATGACGAGGTAACTGCTATGGCTTTCCGTGACCAACCCTTAGGCGAGCTGGCGCTGACCATTCCGCGCGCCTCCGCGCTGTTTCGTAAATACGATATGGACTACTGCTGCGGTGGCAAACAGACGCTGGAACGCGCGGCATCGCGCAAAGCGCTGAACGTCGCGATGATTGAAGCCGAACTGGCAAGACTGGCGGAAGATCCAGTAGAGCGCGACTGGCGTGTTGCAACCTATGCAGACATCATCGATCACATTATCGTTCGCTACCACAACAGGCATCGCGAACAGTTGCCGGAACTGATTTTACAGGCTACCAAAGTTGAACGCGTTCACGCCGACAAACCGAACGTCCCGAAAGGCTTAACCAAATACCTGACGATGCTGTACGACGAACTTTCCAGCCATATGCTGAAAGAGGAGCAGATTCTGTTTCCGATGATCAAACAGGGGATGGGGACTCAGGCTGGCGGCCCTATCAGCGTAATGGAAAGCGAACATGATGAAGCGGGCGAGCTGCTGGAAGTGATTAAGCATATCACTAATAACGTGACGCCGCCGGAGGCCTGTACCACCTGGAAGGCGATGTACAACGGTATCAACGAACTGATTGATGACCTGATGGAGCACATCAGCCTGGAAAATAACGTGCTGTTCCCGCGTGCCCTCGCAGGAAACTAAATAAAAAGGCGCCCTCAGGCGCAATGTCGTTCACTTAAGCAAATCATCGGTGTTGTCTTTTGTTTTATTTGCCTGTGGCAATCGCATTATCGGTGGTTTAAACGAAAATCTGATTCGGTTGATTCACTAACTGAGCTGATACGGGCTGAAATATAAAGGATATAACTTTTTTATGACTTTCAGCCTCTGAAAAGCCACTGACGAATAACGGACTCACCGCATGGGGGTTGGGCGCATCAAGGAAACCTGGCGGGAACGCAGGCGCGCATCCAGGACTGGCCGCCAGGACGGCGGCCAGAGGGCGGGTCGAGACAGGGACGTCGAGTCCCGCCCGGTCCGCCAGATGAAGCCGGAGTGGAGCGGACCGCGCAGCGGCAGGTTTTCAGCGCAATGCCGGGGGTGCAGGGGGACGGGCGAAACGTCCCCCTGCCCGTTCACACGCTGTGGATATAACGAATATCCGCGTATTTATAGTGAACGGAACAGGCCACTAAGCCAAACCAGGTGAAAACGAAAAATGCCATTTTCGCCAGAACCACCGATTGACAGAACCGCTCAGCCAGCCATAAACACAACTGACACCCCTTAACTGACCAGCATTACGCCCTCAGGCGCCCAATATTGTCAGTCTTATTGGCCACTTCAGGTGGCCATTTTTTTATTTCGCCAGACGCTTCTTACCGGCAAACAGCCATCCCGCGCCCAGCAGCACAAACCACAGCGGGGTCACCATCAGCGCTTCACGCGTATCCGCCTCCAGTGTCAGCAGCACCAGCACAAAGGCAAAGAAAGCCATACATACCCAGCACATCAGTTTGCCAAGCGGCATCTTATATTTGGATTGCTCATGCAACTGCGGACGCTTTCTGCGATAAGCCAGATATGAACACAGGATAATCGTCCAGACAAACATAAACAGGATCGCTGAAACCGTGGTAATCATAGTGAACGCGGCAATCACGCTTGGATTGACTATCAGCATCACCACACCGCCCAGCAGACACATACAGGAGAAAGTCAGGCCTTTCGCCGGTACCGCGCGCTTCGACAGTTTTGCGAACATTTTCGGCGCCTGCCCATCCTGCGCCAGACCGAACAGCATCCGGCTGGTAGAGAACACGCCGCTGTTGGCGGAAGAAGCGGCCGAGGTCAGCACCACGAAGTTAATCAGGCTCGCCGCCGCAGGCAGCCCCACCAGCACAAACAGCTCAACAAACGGGCTCTTTGACGGTACCACCGAACTCCACGGCGTCACTGACATAATAACGATCAGCGCGAAGACGTAGAACATAATAATCCGCAGCGGAATCGAGTTAATCGCCCGCGGCAGGGATTTCTCGGGATCTTTGGTTTCCGCCGCCGTGGTTCCCACCAGTTCGATACCGACGAAAGCGAAAACCGCTATCTGGAAGCCAGCAAAGAACCCGCTAATGCCTTTCGGGAACCAGCCGCCGTCATTCCACAAATGCGCGAAAGAGGCTTCCACGCCGGTCGGCGACTGGAAGTGCATTAGTACCATCACCAGGCCAACAACAATCAACGCCACAATGGCGACGATTTTGATCATCGCGAACCAGAACTCCATCTCGCCGAACATCTTCACCGTGGCGAGGTTAAGCACAAGCAGCAGCAGAATGACCGCCAGCGACGCGACCCAATCGGAAAGTCCGGGGAACCAGAACTGGGCGTAGGCGGTGATCGCCACCACGTCCGCCATTCCGGTCACAACCCAGCAGAACCAGTAAGTCCAGCCGGTGAAGTAGCCCGCCCACGGCCCCAGCAAATCGGCGGCAAAATCGCTGAATGACTTATATTCAAGATTCGACAGCAGCAATTCGCCCATGGCGCGCATAACGAAAAACAGCATGAAGCCGATTATCATATAAACAAAAATAATTGACGGCCCGGCGAGGCTAATGGTTTTGCCGGAGCCCATAAACAGTCCGGTGCCTATCGCGCCACCGATAGCAATAAGCTGAATATGCCGGTTCGTAAGATTTCGCCGCAACGCCTGTTCAGTCGGGGCCTGCTCGTCGGCAACGACTTTGACCTGATCTACCATGTGATTTTTTTCCTGTTGTACCTGTCTGTGTTGTGCGGGCTCTCTTGGCCCTTCATTCGTCATAACCCCGGAACGAGGTTTATCGATATTAGGTAAGAATCGGGGGGATGAATACTGTGATTCAGAGATAATGTTAATTTTATGTTGAAAGTGAGTGTTATATCACCCTGGCCATGAAAAATAGCTCATAAAAATACACCCATTACGCGGATATGCAATATAAAACTCCAATATATTTCCAACTAAAGGGTTTTGCACTATTTAACACGTCTTCTCTCCCCTCAAGGAGAGAAGACCACTGCCATTTAGATAATATCCAGCAGTTCCACTTCAAAAATCAGCGTGCTGAACGGAGGAATGGATGCACCCGCCCCGCGCTCGCCATAGGCCAGGTTATGCGGAATGGTCAGCTCCCATTTGGAACCTACCGGCATCAGGGTCAGCGCTTCAACCCAACCGCCAATAACCCCGGTAACCGGGAATTCAGCCGGTTCGCCGCGGGCGACAGAACTGTCGAAGACGGTACCGTCGATCAGTTTACCGGTATAATGGACACGAACGCGGTCAGTACGCGCCGGGATCGGCCCTTCACCCTGGGTCAAAACGCGGAACTGCAGACCGGATTCGGTGCTGTTCACGCCTTCACGCTCGCGGTTTTCCTGCAGGTATTTCTCGCCATCTGCCGCCATTTCCTGGAAGCGTTCGCGACGCACTGCGTCAGCGCGTTCGTGGATCTCACGCAGCGCACGATGAACGGCTTCCACCGGCACCTGCGGCTGTTTACCTTCCAGCGCATCAGCGATACCAGCGACCAGCGCTTCCGGCAGCAGCCCCTGCAGGCCAGATTCGTTCAGCTGTTGTCCAACCTGCAAGCCGATACCGTAACTTGCCTGTGCTTCGATCGTGTCAAAAGTCGGGGTTGCCATCTTTGTTCCTTTTTACGAGGGGGAACTCATGCTCTACGGATTTCAAACCACGAAAAAGCCGTGAGCAGAGAAAAGAGGTGGGAAGCATATCAGCCATAGCACGGCGGGTAAAACTTTGTCACCAGGATGATGACAAATCTAAGGGAAACAGAAACAATAGAGATATCAGGTTAACCTCACGAAACATATCTTTGTCTCGTTCTTCAGGACGTTAGCCATCTATACTCTAGAAAGCAGGATAAAATATGCGGAGCAGGAGGAAAGCCATGCCCGGGCGCTTTGAACTGACATCTACCCTGGCGAAGATCTGGCACGCCCCGGATCACATTCGCATTATGGATCCGTTACCGCCCATGCACCGTCGGGGCATCATTGTCGGCGCCCTGCTGGTGATCATCGGTATTCTGCTCCCTTCTGAGGATAACGCTCCCTCGGTTCAGGCGAGCCACGAGGCGAGTCTCGATCTACAATCCCAGTCACAGCTGCAATCTGCAAGCCATCGGGCTGTCCCCCTGCCGCCAATCACCAATACGCCATCGGTCAACGATGCCAATCAGGTTGCACCGGTCTCTCCGGAGCCGATTCAGGAAGAGCCGACAGAGCAAGCGCCACGACAGACCGCGTCTCAGCCCCATCATCAACCGCAATCGGCCCCCGGCATAGAGCAGCAGTGGCGGACTTACCGCATTGAGTCAGGCAAAACCCTCGCGCAACTGTTCCGCGATCATAACCTGCCGCCGACTGACGTTTACGCGATGGCGCAGGTAGAAGGCCCGGACAAACCGCTAAGTTCCCTGCAAACCGGGCAGTCGGTACAGATTCGCCAGAACGCAAATGGCGTGGTCACCGGGCTGGCGATCGATACCGACAACGGTCAACAGGTGCTGTTTATCCGCCAGTCAAACGGCAGCTTTATTCGTGCGCGCTAACGCCGTATTAATGCATTTTCGCCGCCGGGTCAGTGACCGGGCCTGCCGTTAACCCTTATCAACGCGCCCCGGGAAATAGCCGCTACGCACGTTCAGATAAAAAAACCGGGCAAACGCAGAAAAGCAAAACGCCGGCACAAGGCCGGCGTCTCGACGCGAACTGAAAAATAAATTATTCAGCTACAACGTTAACAACCAGTTTAGCGAAAACTTCGCTGTGAACCTGGAAGTCGACTTCATGCTCACCGGTGGTGCGCAGAACGCCGTTCGGCAGACGAACTTCGCTCTTCGCAACAACAACGCCAGCTGCAGTAACAGCATCAGCGATGTCGCGGGTACCGATAGAACCGAACAGTTTACCTTCGTCGCCAGATTTAGACGCGATAGTAACGCTGCCCAGCGCGTTGATTGCTTCAGCGCGAGCGTTAGCAGCGCCCAGAACTTCTGCCAGTTTGGCTTCCAGTTCAGCACGGCGTGCTTCGAAGAACTCAACGTTTTTCTTGGTAGCCGGAACAGCTTTACCCTGCGGTACCAGGAAGTTACGAGCATAGCCCGCTTTAACGTTAACCTGATCACCCAGGCTACCCAGGTTTGCTACTTTATCAAGCAGAATAACTTGCATTACCTTATCCTCTCAAAGTCGTATTAATGGACCGTGACCGATTACTGATGACGATCAGTGTACGGCAGCAGGGACAGGTAGCGAGCGCGTTTGATGGCGCGTGCCAGCTGACGCTGATATTTTGCACGGGTACCGGTGATACGGCTCGGGACAATCTTACCGCTTTCGGTGATGTAGTTTTTCAGCGTAGCGATATCTTTATAGTCGATCTCTTGAACGCCTTCCGCGGTGAAACGGCAGAACTTGCGACGACGGAAATAACGTGCCATATGGCTAGTCTCCAGAATCTATCAATTCAATCTGCTCGGCATGCAGAACCATTTTACTCAGGCCGTTCTTTGCCTTGTGGCAAGAGATGAACCCTCGAACGGTTATGCGGCTGCCGACCGTTATACTGTGAGTAATGGCCTGGTTCTCGTGTCCGCTAACAATCACGGGCATCTGGCACCACGCCTGCCGGTGAAAACCGGCTTCCTCCTGCACTGAACGATGCTCAAGCACGAACTGGCAGTGTGGAATTCCTGACGGGCTGACCTTACGAAGTGGAGTCCTGCATACCATGCCGGACAGCTCCAGACGATTGGTCATCAGGATTACTCTTCAGAATCCCCAGCTTCAGAATCATCTGTGGTTTCGTTAGCGAAATCTTCGCGACGCTCACGGCGCTCGTCTTTCGCTTTAACCATCGGAGATGCTTCGGTAACGGCGTGCTTAGTACGCATTACCATGCTGCGGATAACGGCGTCGTTGAAGCGGAAGTTAGTTTCCAGCTCATCGATCACTTCCTGCGGCGCTTCAACGTTCAGCAGAACGTAGTGGGCTTTGTGCAGTTTGTTGATCGGATAAGCCAGCTGACGGCGGCCCCAGTCTTCCAGACGGTGGATCGTACCTTCTGCTGCAGTGATTGCACCAGTGTAACGTTCGATCATACCCGGAACCTGTTCGCTCTGGTCAGGATGGACCATAAAAACGATTTCGTAATGACGCATCGAATTGCTCCTTACGGATTATTCAGCCTCCTGTCTGGGTCAGCCGCGGCCCATGGAGGCAAGGAACGTGTTAAAGGGCGGCTGAAAAATTGACGCGTCATAATACGTGCGAGCGTGGATTAAGACAAGTGAATTGTGCAAACAATTCGCACTTAGCGCCAAACTCAGCGCCGCCAGTGATTTAAAATTAACCAACGACAGAAACGACATTTTTTTGAACAACTGCATCAAAAATGGTCGCGATACGCCAGACAGGCAGCGATTACACTTAGATCAGAAATATCCATAACCCAAAGGAACCCAGGTTAACGTCAGGACTGTCGTAAGGAGAGCAGATGATGAAATCCATCCTCATAACCCTAATGGCAGCGCTTTTGTTAAGCGCCAACGCGCAGGCTGCTATTAAAATCGACGCCCGCCAGGCCCGTAACATGGACGATGTGCAAAGCCTCGGCGTTATTTATATCAATCACAATATCGCTACTGAACAGGAAGCGGAGCAGGCGCTTAATCAACAGAGCGACGCTCAGGGCGCGAAGTATTTTCAGCCGATCCTGATTCATGAGCCAGGAAGCCACGGCCTGATTCACGCAAGCGCGGTCATTTACCGCTAATGCTTCGCCTCTCGACTTCGCTCTGTATAAGGGCGAAGCCGTAAGACGATGACGAACGATTTTTCCGCGTCTTTCACTTCTGTCCATAATAGGCGTTTGGCCCGTGTTTACGCATAAAATGTTTGTTCATCAGCCAGCTATCAATAGGCTTCAGTTGCGGATTAATACCGCAAGCAATCCACGCCATCCGCGCCACCTCTTCCATTACTACCGCGTTGTGCACTGCCTCGTGCGCATCCTTACCCCAGGCAAAAGGCCCGTGCTGGTACACCACAATGCCCGGCGTATGTAGCGGTTCTGCCTCGCCCAGGGTTTCGATAATCACCCTGCCGGTGTTCAGTTCGTAAGCCTCTTCAACTTCGCTGGCGCATAGTGCTCTGGTGCAGGGAATATCGCCAAAGAAGTAGTCCGCATGGGTCGTTCCCAGCGCGGGAATGGCCAGGCCCGCCTGCGCCCAGGCCGTCGCATGGGTCGAGTGAGTATGCACCACGCCGCCGAGGCCCGGATAGCGACGATATAACGCCAGATGCGTCGCGGTATCGGAAGAAGGGCGATATTCTCCTTCAACCACATTGCCATCCATATCCACAATGACCATATCATTCACTTTCATGCTCTCGTAGGCCACGCCGCTGGGCTTAATCGCCACCAGCCCGCGTTCACGATCAATGGCGCTGACGTTACCCCATGTAAAAGTCACCAGTCCGTAGCGCGGTAAATCCATATTGGCGTCAAAGACCTGCTGTTTGAGCGTCTGCATTATGCTACCTCCAGCAGGCCTGCGCTGACCATCCGCGCTTTCACCCAATCGCGCGCTTTCACCACCTCCGCCGCCGGATCGTCAGTGGTTTCACTCCACATTTCGATCAGCCAGGGGCCACAGTAGCCGCACTGCTTGAGCGTCGTAAAACAGCGCTCAAAATCCACTATCCCTTCGCCGAACGGCACGTTTTTAAACACGCCGGGTTTCGTGTCTTTAACATGCACCGCCACGATATGCCCCATCCCGGCCTGAAGCTCCATCTGCACGTCGTTATCCCACGCAGAGAGATTGCCGATATCCGGGTATATCTGGAACCATGGATTATTCAGATAGTGGGCGTAGCCCAGCGCCTTGCTGATGGAATTCATCAGCGGATAATCCATAATCTCCATCGCCAGCGTCACCTGCGCGCGGCTCGCCATCCTGACACTCTCTTGCAATCCATCACGGAAACGACAGCGCGTCTCGTTGTTGGCTTCCTGATAGTAAACGTCATAACCGGCAAGCTGGATGACGCGGATACCCACATCCTGGGCCAGTTGGATGGCTTTACGCATAATGTCCAGCCCCTGTGCCCGCACTACGTCATCTTCGCTACCGAGCGGAAAACGTCGATGAGCGCTCAGGCACATAGAAGGGACGCGAATCCCGGTTTCCGCAATCGCGCTGACCAGCGCCAGGCGTTGTTCCCGGTTCCAGTCGAGCCGCGCCAGGCGAGCGTCGGTTTCATCTACCGACATTTCGACGAAGTCAAAACCTAATTCTTTCGCCAGCCGCAGGCGCTCCAGCCAGCACTCCCCGGCGGGGAGCGCTTTTTCATAAATGCCGAGCGGAACTTTTTTCGACAGCATATCCGCTCCTTAGCCCCAAATCTGGGCAATGGAACGTTTAAACTGCCGTGCAGCTTCGACCGGAGAAGCCGCGTCGCGAATACTGCGGCCGGCGATAAAGACGTGAATCGGAATCCCCTGGAACAGCGGCAAATCGTCCAGTGCCAGACCACCGGTTACGGTGACTTTAAATCCCATCTCAGACAGGCGTTTGATCGCGCTGATATCCGCTTCGCCCCACGCTACGCCTGCGGCCTGCGCATCGCGGCTACGGTGATAAACCACCTGCTGAATACCCGCGTCGCGCCACGCCTGCGCCTGCTCCCAGGTCCAGTAGCCGGTCAGTTCGATCTGGACATCGCCGTCAAACGCTTTCGCCACATCCAGCGCACCTTTAGCAGTGTTGATATCGGCACAGCAGATCACCGTCACCCAGTCGGCGTTGGCTTCGAAGCACATACGGGAGAGGATTTTACCGGCATCGGCAATTTTGGCGTCCGCCAGCACGATTTTATGCGGATACAGCGCCTTCAGGTCGCGCACGGCGCGCACGCCCTCGGCGACGCAAAGGATGGTTCCGACTTCGATAATATCGACTTCTTCGGCAATCAGACGCGTCGTTTCATACGCAGAGGACATGGTTTGATTATCCAGCGCAACCTGTAACATAGGTAATGACATATGATGTTCCTTTTAAACAGCCGCCGCATTGGCGTTATCGATTAAATCAAGAACGTCCTGCTCAGTGCGGCAGGCGCGTAAACGGTCGAAATTCGCTTCGTCTTCAAACAGGTTAACGATCTGCATGATGCCCACTTCCTGGTGGGTAGTGGCATCGACGGCCGCCATAGTGATCAGAATATCGACCGGATCGTTATCCTCATGATTGAAAATCAGCGGCGTTTTTAAGGTCACCAGCGCAAAGCCGGTTTTCTTGACGCCCTCTTCCGGACGCCCGTGGGGCATCGCCAGACCGGGTGCAATCACAAAATAAGGGCCATGTTGAGCAACGCCATCCAGAATGGCCTGGTAGTAGCGCGGCTCGACCACATCGGCTTTAACCAGTAAATCAACGCCCAGCTTTACCGCTTCCTGCCATGTGCTGGCATCGGCCTGTAAAAGGATGGAATTATTCTCCACAAGAGAATCACGTAATTTCATTTGCCATCCTTACTTCATATCCTGCGGAAAATGCGCTTTGATCACTTCCAGCAGTTTCGGGCCAAAATCCGCAGGCGACAGCATATTGCGTACGCCAACCACATATTTATTGCCGGAAACGCTAATCTCACCGGCGATATGGGTGGAGGCGATGATGATATCCGCGCCGCTTAATTCGCTTTTATATTCACCCACCGCGCAACTGTTCACCGTGTGATCGATATTTGACTGGGTCAAAAACTGGTCCACTTTCATCTTCATGATCATGGAACTCCCTTGCCCGTTGCCACATACAGCCAGAATACGTACGGTCATCGTCAGAACTCCTTATTGGGCAGAAGAATCTGCCAGTTGTTTTTCCGCGTCCTCTTCAGCACGCAGCGAGCGCCCTGCAAAGAACATATAAGCCAGCGCAATAATGATCATGACGACCATAAACGCGATGCCGACAGAGGCAAAACCCTGCATCATCGGCGGCGCCAGAATCGACCAGTCCGCCATCCCCATCCAGGCGCTCATGCCGGTAAGCTTGACCGCCCAGACGCAGCCAAAGATTTCAATCATCCCCATCACCAGACAAATCTTCAGCGCCGCACGCCAGCCGCCGAAGTGATTAGCGAAGACTCCGATGGTCGCGTTAGAGAAGAACATCGGGATAAAGCCCGGGATAATCAGAATGGAAGAGCCACAACCCACCAGAATACCGACAGCGATCAGCTGGCCGATGGTCCCCCACATAAAACCCCAGACGACGGCGTTTGGCGCGAAGCTATAAATCGCCGCGCAGTCAATCGCCAGAACGGCGCCTGGGATCAAGCGCTGGGAGATGCCATTAAACGCTTCGGAGAGTTCAGCAACGAACATACGAACGCCCTGGGTGATGATGAAAATAGCCACAGCAAATGAAAAACCGGTTTGCAGGATATAGATCGTCCAGTGGGTTTTCCCCGCCATCGCCTGTACGGTATTGATACCGAAAGAGAGGAGAATCGCGCCGAAGAAAACGGTCATCACAATCGCCGTTGAGACGATATTGTCATGGAAGATATGCAGCCAGCCCGGCAGTTTAAGATCTTCAACGCTCTCTTCTTTTTTCCCCAGATACGGCGCAACCTTATAAGCAATCCATGACGCGAACTGTTGCTGGTGACCAATGGAGAAACCGCAGCCGTCGGTCACATCCTGGGTTGGCTTATACATCATATTGGAAGTGATCCCCCAGTAGAGCGACACCAGCACCGCGGTGCAGATAATGGTGGTCCACATTGGGTAACCGAAGATATAGAAAAAAACGGCAATCAGCCCGGCCTGCTGGAACATGATGTGCCCGGTCAGCATGATGGTACGGATACCAGTAATACGCCGCAGCAGGACATAGCAGATGTTCAGCGCCAGCGCCAACAGCACCGCATAGCCGACCCAACTGTATGCATTCCCCATCCGCTCAATCGTCGCCATCATCGAAGCGTAAGTATCAGAGATAGCGCCGTTAATACCGTAGACCTCGGACATTTTCGCCACCACGGGTTTAAAGGTGCTGGTCAGAATGCCGGACCCCGCCTGCAACAACATGAAGCCGATGATGGTTTTAATCGTGCCTTTAACAATAACGCCTGCGTTTTTACGCAACAGGATATAGCCCAGGCAGGTCACAATCCCCAACAGCAGCGGGGCGTTGGTCATGACCTGATTAAAGAAAACGGTAAAGATGTTGTAGAGAATCTCCATAACACACTCCAGAAGGTGGACGCGCTGAACTCAGGCTACGCCCAGGATTTGTTGTTGCAAACACTCTAATAATCAAAAATAATCACAACAAGATTATATTTGATTAAATGTGACGCACACCGCAAATAATCATTTAATCTGTTGTTGTAGTAATTCTCATTTAACAAAAATAAAAAATAATCAATTAAAATCAATTAAATAAAATTTAATGCGTATCATAAAGTAAGCCTGTTCCACCGTCTAACCCTCCATCACTGTCCTGTAAAGGACAAAACTCAGGATTGCATTCCTGAATAAATGATGACAGTATTTGTCAAAACAAATCATTAAATGATTACTTATGATAACCATTGAGGGAAAAATCAATGAGTAAAGTACAAACCATCACCCGCGAATCATGGATTCTGAACACGTTTCCGGAATGGGGTAGCTGGCTAAATGAAGAGATTGAACAAGAGCAGGTTGCACCGGGTACTTTTGCCATGTGGTGGCTGGGTTGTACGGGCATCTGGCTGAAATCGGCGGGCGGAGCCAATATCTGCGTCGATTTCTGGTGCGGTACCGGCAAGCAAAGCCACGGTAATCCGCTGATGAAAACGGGCCATCAGATGCAGCGCATGGCGGGTGTCAAGAAGCTCCAGCCCAACCTGCGTACCACGCCGTTTGTTCTGGATCCATTCGCCATTCGCCAGATTGATGCCGTACTGGCCACCCACGATCATAACGATCATATCGATGTAAACGTTGCGGCCGCCGTGATGCAGAACTGCGCCGATAACGTACCGTTTATCGGGCCGCAAACCTGCGTCGATCTGTGGATTGGCTGGGGCGTACCGGAAGCGCGCTGCATCGTAGTGAAACCGGGCGATGTAGTGAAAGTGAAAGACGTGGCGATCCATGCCCTTGATGCTTTTGACCGTACTGCGTTGATTACTTTACCGGTCGATCAAAAAGCGGCGGGCATACTGCCGGATGGCATGGATCGGCGCGCGGTGAACTATCTGTTTAAAACATCGGGCGGCAACCTGTATCACAGCGGTGATTCCCACTACTCCAACTACTATGCGAAGCACGGTAATGAGCACCAGATCGATGTGGCGTTAGGTTCTTATGGCGAGAACCCGCGTGGTATTACCGACAAAATGACCAGCGCTGATATTCTGCGTATGGCGGAGTCGCTGAATACCAAAGTCGTGATCCCGTTCCATCACGATATCTGGTCAAACTTCCAGGCGGACCCGCAGGAAATCCGCGTGTTGTGGGAGATGAAGAAAGATCGGCTGAAGTACGGCTTTAAGCCTTTCATCTGGCAGGTTGGCGGGAAGTTCACCTGGCCGCTGGATAAAGACAACTTCGAATACCACTATCCACGGGGATTCGACGACTGCTTCACCATGGAACCGGACCTGCCCTTCAAGTCCTTCCTGTAAGCCTTCTTCGGCGAGCGATTAACGATTAGCGCTCGCCGGAAATTATTCCGTCGGCATTAGTATTTTCACCTGATTTCAAATATCATCTTTGCTTATCACTTTTAATCGGATTTGCTCATGACGGAAGCGCAAAGACATCAAATTTTACTGGATTTGCTGGCACAAACGGGATTTGTCACCGTGGAGCAGGTGATTTCCCGGCTGGGAATTTCTCCGGCGACGGCGCGTCGCGATATCAATAAACTCGATGACAGCGGCAAACTGAAAAAAGTCCGCAATGGCGCGGAAGCAATTAGCGAACAGCGTCCGCGCTGGTCGCCAATGAATATTCATCAGGCGCAAAACCATGACGAAAAAGTACGCATCGCCCACGCGGCTTCGCAACTGGTCAACCCTGGTGAAAGCATCGTCATCAACTGCGGGTCGACCGCTTTTCTGCTTGGTCAGGAACTGTGCGGTAAACCGGTGCAGATCATCACTAACTATCTGCCGCTGGCTAATTACCTGATCGATCAGGAACACGACAGCGTTATCATTATGGGCGGTCAGTATAACCGCAGCCACTCCATCACCCTGAGCCCACAGGGCAGTGAAAACAGCCTGTATGCCGGGCACTGGATGTTCACCAGCGGCAAAGGACTGACTGCCGAAGGGCTCTATAAAACCGATATGCTCACGGCGATGGCGGAGCAGAAGATGCTTAACGTCGTCGGTAAACTCGCTGTGCTGGTCGATAGCAGTAAAGTCGGGGAACGCGCCGGAATGCTGTTCAGCCAGGCCGGGCAAATCGACCTGGTGATTACGGGAAAACAGGCCAATGAAGCGATCCTCAGACAGCTTGAGGATCAGGGCGTCAAGGTCATTCGCGTTTAAAGATGACGCTGGAAAAATGCCACCGTCGCCGCTAACGCTTCAGGCGTAATGCGGTGACGGACGCCTTTCTGCCAGATGCAGGTCAAATTGTCGGCCAGATCGTTTTGCTGCAACGCCTGCTGAAGACGGAGCGTCTCGTCCGGCGGCACAACATCATCTTCATCGCCGTGCCAGAGCAGCAGCGGCCGACTGGCAAGCGTCGCCAGTTGCTGGCTGACGTCCCACTCCGCCAGTTGTTCTGCACGCAGTGAAGGTGAAGGGAAAAGCGCCTGTGAGAGTGAGCTGAAATAGCCAGACCCCATCAGGCAGGCCACGCATTTCAGCTCCGGATGATGCGTCATCACGCCCAGGGCCGTCATGCCGCCCATTGACGCTCCGGCAACTGCCAGCCTGTCGTCGGCAAGCCATCCCTGAGCGCGAATCGCCTCCTGCAATGCCGGGAATTCGACAAAATTCTGCATCAGGATCGGCCAGAAGCGCTGCATTCGCCCTTGCGCGTCCCCTTGATAGCGTGCACCGTGTTCCGCCGCATCAGGCATAATAACCCGAAACCCGGCCTCCGCCAGCGCAACGGCAAAATAGCTATAGACCAGCTTAGAAGAGGTAAAGCCGTGATAAAATACGATACACGGCAATGGTGTATCCGCTGCGTTCTGCGGGTATGCGTGGAGAACATCCCCACCCGCAAGGTCACGCATTTCTAGTGCAATCATTTACCGTCTCCCTTCTCTATAGTGATGTTTTGTTATTACTCAAGTAACTTGTTCGCACATAGCGCATAATCTTGAGAAGCAGATTACGCTTTCACGATATTTTCATTCGAAAATCGCGTACCGGATAACACTTCGGGAACATTCCCCGAAAATGACATTAAGGCTACCACTACACTATGACTATCAGGAAACGAGATAGGGTTATGCGTAGGTTTACACCGTGGTTACTGGCTATCGCCTTAACTGGCTGTAGCGCCCTGCAAGGGACGCCAGAAGCGCCGCCGCCAGCAACCGACCATCCGCAAGAGATCCCGCGTAACCAGACGAAGGGTCTGCAGAAGATGGGGACGGTGAGCGTATTACTGTACGGCTCGCCGATGGATGTAGAAGCTGCGCTAAAGGCCAAAGCAGAGGCCGCTAAAGCGGAATACTATGTCATCATCATGATTGATGACACCCAGGTTCCCGGTCAGTGGTATTCGCAGGCAATTTTATACCGAAAATCGCGGTAATCTTTAAGCCAGCTTTACTTTGCTTTGCATCCATTCACATTCTCCTGTGCATAATACTGTTCAGCCAGCGGTAATTCTGGCGGGACGCCAGTAACGGAATGCCCTCAGGACGATGTGGAATGGAGCTGACGATGAAAAGAACCTTTACCCTACCCGGTATGATGCTGGCCCCCGTCACCGCCAATACCTCTGCTCAGCCAGCAGAATTGGCCAGCGCCGATTGCGTAACGGGCCTGAATGAAATTGGTCTGATTTGCGTTAACAACATCTCCGGTAGTCAACAGGATGTGGAACACGCTATCGCTGTGCAGGCCGATGAGCATGGCGCATCCTGGTATCGTATTGTTCAGATGTACGAAGATCAGCAACCAGATAACTGGCGGGTACAGGCCATTCTCTACGCCTGAGGCGCCTGGCGACCACGTCCCATTGCCCGTAATAATAAATCGTCCAGCGTCTGCGCATCCAGGCGCATACCACCGCGCGTGTCGAGCATCATACGGCACCATGACTCAGCCAACGGTGGCGAAGCGAAGCGCAATACCTGCGCGCCAACCCCAAGCAGATAAACCAGCCGGGTAATCTCTCGCCCCTGCTCTTCCAGAGGCCGCCGTAGCCTTTGTTGCAACTGCCGCCAGGTGCGATCGAAATGGCGATTCTGTCCTTTCACCTCCGCACATTCCGCCGCCAGAAGCTCCAGCGCCTGGGGTTGCTTGATGAGAACGCGCATCACATCAAGACACATAATATTGCCCGACCCTTCCCAGATACTGTTTACCGGCATTTCACGATATAAACGCGGTAATTCGCTCTCTTCGCAGTAGCCTGCGCCCCCCACAACCTCCATCGCCTCGGCGACAAACGACATCCCGGATTTGCAGATAGCAAACTTCGCCGCTGGCGTGAACAGCCTTGCCCACAGTGCCTCCTGCACATCGGTACGCCTGTCCCAGGCGCGCGCAAGACGGAACAAAAAGGCCGTTTGCCCTTCGAGTTGCAATGCCATCTGGCCAAGTACCTGACGCATCATCGGCTGATCGGCCAGATTTTTACCAAACGCCTGACGGCGCATAGCGTGATAGAGCGCCACCGAATAGGCCCGGCGCATCAGCGCGTGGCTACCCAGGGCACAATCAAAGCGAGTCAGCCCCCCCATTTTGAGGATTTGCCGAACGCCATCGCCCTCTTCGCCTACCAGCCAACCGCAGGCGTCGAAGAATTCAACTTCGCTACTGGCGTTTGACCGGTTACCCAGCTTCTCTTTCAGCCTTTCCAGGCGAACACCGTTGCGCTGGCCGTCCGGCAGCAGGCGCGGGACAAAAAAGCAGGATAACCCGGCCGACGTCTGCGCCAGCACCAGATGGGCATCACTTTGCGGGACCGAAAAAAACCACTTATGCCCGACAAGATGATAAAAACCTTCGGCGGTTTTCTCCGCTCGCGTGGTATTGCTCAGAACATCAGACCCACCCTGCTTTTCGGTCATGCCCATGCCAATAAGTAGCCCGCGCTTCTGGCTGCCCGGCACCAGATGAGAATCATAGCGATCGCTTAACAAGGGGGATAACCAGTCGCTAAATAGCCTGGGTAATGAACGCTGTAGCAGCGGGATCGCGGCAAAAGTCATCGTGATGGGGCATAAGGTCCCCGCCTCTACCTGGGCATGCAGCATAAAGCGGGCGGCCCGAGCGACAAAAGCGCCTTCACGCACCTCTTCCTGCCAGGCGAGATTATGTACCCGGTTTGAGCACAATCCCTGCATCAGCAGGTGCCACGCAGGATGAAAACGCACATCGTCAAGGCGCGAGCCCGTCGCATCGTAGCGCAGCAGTTCCGGCGGGTTGCTGTTGGCCAGGCGACCCAGTTCCAGTGATTCTGCCGTCCCCAGCTGTTGGCCAATGCTCGTCAGAAGATCGCCATCCCAGCCCGCGCCTTCACGCACTACGGCTTCACGCAGAGCGCTATCGGACAAGAATAAGTTACTGTTACACAGCGGCGTAGGTTGGTTGAATACCGTATGAGTTTGCCAGTGCATGGTGTTTCCCTCCTTCAATGGCGTCGCCATTAAGTATGGTCACCGGGAACAAACCACGCCCGCGAAAGCAGTCACAAAAAAACCATCCCGAAGGATGGTTTGGGGCTTTTGGTTTTATAGCGGCTTTAATTAGCTGCGCTGGCGTACCGCTTCAAACAGGCAAATCCCGGTGGCGACAGATACATTCAGCGACGAAACGCTACCGGCCATGGGAATACTGATTAATTCATCGCAGTGCTCGCGGGTCAGGCGACGCATACCTTCGCCTTCCGCGCCCATCACCAGCGCCAGCGAGCCGGTCATTTTGCTCTGGAACAGCGTATGGTCGGCCTCGCCGGCGGTGCCGACGATCCAGACGTTCTCTTCCTGCAGCAGGCGCATGGTGCGCGCCAGGTTGGTAACGCGGATCAACGGAACATTTTCCGCCGCCCCGCAGGCCACTTTTTTCGCCGTAGCATTCAGCTGCGCGGAGCGATCTTTCGGCACAATCACCGCATGCACGCCAGCGGCATCGGCGCTCCGCAAACAGGCGCCGAGATTGTGCGGATCGGTCACGCCGTCGAGGATCAAAAAGAACGGCTGATCGAGAGAGGCGATCAGATCCGGCAGATCGTTCTCCTGGTACTGACGCCCGGGCTTCACGCGGGCAATAATTCCCTGATGAACGGCACCCTCGCTTTTCTCATCAAGGAACTGACGGCTGGCGACCTGAATCACCACCCCCTGTGCTTCCAGGGCATGGATCAGCGGCAGAAGGCGCTTATCCTCGCGGCCTTTCAGAATAAAAACCTCCTGAAAGCGCTCAGGAGCGCGTTCCAGCAGTGCCTGCACCGCGTGGATGCCGTAAATCATTTCACTCATTTATCTACTCGTTTTAATTTCTGTTATCAGTTCCCTTTCTCCGCTCTTCCCGCGATACAGGGAGTTAAGGGAATCCAATTTACTCAGCGATTTTCTTTTTCGCCGCGCGCTTAGCTTTGGTCGCGGCGGCGATTTTTTGCGTTTTCGCCGACGGCTTCTTCGCTTTCTTCTCGCCTTTTGGCTGAGCGGCCTTCGACTGAGATTTGCCTTTCGGTTTGCGGAATGCGCTATCCGGCTCGAAGTTTACCTGCTTCCCAGCCTGACGACGACGCCCGGATGATTTACCCGCAGCACCTTTTTTTGCCTTTTCACGCTCGGTCTTACCGACGTTGCGCGGCGCCCGTTCGCTGGAGATAAGCGAGAAATCGATCTTACGCTCGTCCATATTAACCGCTTCAACGCGCACTTCTACCCGATCTCCCAGACGGTACGTCTGACCACCGGATTCGCCAATCAGACGTTGCCCCACCTGATCGAAACGGTAGTAATCGTTGTCGAGCGAAGAAACGTGCACCAGACCGTCAATAAACAGTTCATTGAGACGCACAAAGAAGCCGAAGCCGGTGACGCTGGCGATCACGCCTTTAAAGACGTTACCCACCTGATCCAACATAAAATCACACTTCAGCCAATCCGACACATCACGAGTAGCTTCATCCGCGCGACGCTCGGTCATCGAGCAGTGGACGCCCAGTTGCAGCATCTCTTCCATGCTGTAGTGCCAGCCGCCTGTCTCGGTGCTATTGCCTTTATGCCCCTGCTGCTTCGCCAGCAAATACTTGATAGCGCGATGCAGTGACAAATCGGGATAGCGACGAATCGGCGAAGTGAAATGGGCATAAGACTGGAGCGCAAGGCCAAAGTGGCCGCGGTTTTCCGGATCATACACCGCCTGTTTCATCGAGCGTAGCAGCATGGTTTGCAACATTTCCGCATCCGGCCTGTCGGCAATAGATTCCAGCAATTCCGCATAGTCGCGCGGTTCCGGCTTATTGCCGCCGGGCAGCTCCAGCCCCAGTTCCGCCAGAACGGAACGGAACGCGGTAATCGCTTCCGTACTGGGTTTATCATGAATACGGAACAGCGCTGGCTCTTCAGCCTTCTCAACAAAACGCGCGGCGGAAATGTTCGCCAGAATCATGCACTCTTCAATCAGTTTATGCGCGTCATTACGCTGAGTTTGCTCAATGCGTTCAATACGGCGTTCAGCATTGAAGATAAATTTCGCTTCTTCACTCTCAAATGAGATACCGCCTCGCTCCTCACGTGCGCTGTCCAGCACTTTGTAAAGGTTGTGCAGCTCTTCGATATGCTTCACCAGCGGCGCATACTGTTCACGCAGATCCTGGTCGCCCTGCAGCATATGCCAGACCTTGGTATAAGTCAGGCGGGCATGGGAGCTCATTACCGCTTCATAGAATTTGAAGCCGGTCAGCCGACCTTTTGCCGAAATCGTCATCTCGCACACCATACACAACCGGTCGACCTGCGGATTCAGGGAGCACAGACCATTAGACAGCACCTCCGGCAGCATCGGGACCACTTGCGACGGAAAATAGACTGACGTACCGCGGCTACGCGCTTCGCCATCCAGCGGCGTGCCCGGGCGCACATAGTAACTGACGTCAGCAATCGCAACCCACAAGCGCCAGCCGCCGCCGCGTTTCTTCTCGCAATACACCGCGTCATCAAAGTCGCGGGCATCTTCGCCATCAATGGTGACCAGCGGCAGGCTGCGTAGATCAACGCGCCCTGCTTTCGCCTCTTCCGGCACCTGCTCTTTCAGTCCGGCGACCTGTTTTTCTACCGCAGGCGGCCAGACGTAGGGGATTTCGTGGGTGCGCAGGGCCATATCGACCGCCATGCCGGTTCCCATGTTGTCGCCCAGCACTTCAACAATTTTGCCGACCGCTTTAGTGCGGCGGGTTGGGCGTTGGGTGAGTTCAACCACCACCACGAACCCCATTCTCGCGCCCATCACCTCTTCCGGAGGGATCAGGATGTCAAAGCTTAAGCGGCTGTCATCCGGTACCACAAAGCCCACGCCCGCATCGGTAAAGTAGCGGCCGACGATCTGCCCGGTTTTGGGCACCAGCACGCGGACGATACGCGCTTCCCGACGGCCTTTACGGTCAGCGCCCAGCGGTTGCGCCAGCACCTGGTCGCCGTGAATGCAGGTCTTCATCTGCTCAGAGGACAAATAAAGGTCATCTTTACGGCCCTCCACGCGCAGGAAGCCATAACCATCGCGATGACCGATAACGGTACCTTTCAATAGATCAAGACGTTCCGGCAGCGCATAACACTGGCGACGCGTGAAGACCAGTTGACCATCGCGTTCCATGGCTCGCAGCCGACGACGCAATGCTTCTTGCTGTTCTTCACCCTCAATATTCAGTTCTGTAGCCAGCTCATCCCGGCTGGCGGGTTTTTCGCGTTTTGCTAAATGATCGAGGATGAATTCCCGACTCGGGATGGGATTGGCGTACTTTTCAGATTCGCGCTCAAGGAAAGGGTCTTGTGACATGTCGGTTCCTCCGTTGTCATCTCTGGTGAAGTTTACGTCACTCCACCAGCAATAATTTATAAAGCGGTTGATTCTTTTCAACCAAATCGGCCAGCGTGTAGTTGTCCAGTTCCTTGAGAAAACTTTGCGCGGCTTCTGCAAGCGCCTGTTTCAGACGACAGGCAGGCGTAATATGGCAAAATTCGCTGCTGCAATTAACCAAAGTGAGCGGTTCCAGATCGCGAACGACATCCCCCACACGAATCATATTTGCGGGTTTACCGAGGCGAATACCTCCGTTCTTTCCCCGAACGGCCATGACATAGCCTATCCGACTTAACTGATTGATTATTTTAACCATATGATTACGTGAAACGCCGTAAACCTCCGTCACCTCAGTGATGCTGGTCATTCTTCCTTCCGGTAGCGACGCCATATAAATCAGCGCGCGTAACCCGTAATCAGTGAAACTCGTTAACTGCACAATCAACCTCAGGGAAAAGAAATACAGGATGTGTCGGTAGACGTCATTTCTATTGATGATAAACCAGCCAGCGCTCAGGCCGCTAATTTATTTAAAATGGGCGGGCTAACAGCAAAACAAGAGGCGCCTGAACGGCGCCTCTGGAAGACCATTATGCGTCGAACGGATCGCGCAGAATCATCGTCTCGGTACGGTCAGGACCGGTGGAAATAATATCGATCGGTACGCCGGTGAGTTCTTCAATGCGCGCGATGTAGTTCAGCGCTGCCTGCGGCAACCCGCTGCGATCTTTCACGCCAAAGGTGCTTTCAGACCAGCCGGGCATGATTTCATAAACCGGCTCAATACCTTCCCAGTTGTCGGCGGCCAGCGGAGTGGTGGTCACTTCTCGGCCATCCGGCATACGGTAAGCGACACAGATTTTCACCTCTTTCAGGCCGTCCAGCACGTCCAGTTTGGTCAGGCAGAAGCCAGACAGGGAGTTAATCTGCACCGCGCGGCGCACCGCGACAGCATCCAGCCAGCCGGTACGACGACGGCGGCCAGTCGTTGCGCCAAATTCATTACCCTGCTTGCACAGGAACTCGCCGGTTTCATCAAACAGCTCAGTCGGGAACGGACCCGCGCCGACGCGAGTAGAGTAAGCTTTGATGATGCCCAGAACGTAGTCGACATAACGCGGCCCCAGACCGGAACCCGTCGCCACGCCACCGGCGGTGGTGTTGGACGACGTCACGTACGGATAGGTACCGTGATCGATATCCAGCAGCGTACCTTGCGCGCCCTCGAACATCACGAAGTCGCCGCGCTGACGCGCCTGAGCGAGCAGGTCGGAAACATCAACCACCATCGCTGTCAGAATGTCGGCAATCGCCATCACATCATCCAGCACTTTCTGGTAATCAACCGCTTCCGCTTTATAGTAATTCACCAACTGGAAGTTGTGATATTCCATCACTTCTTTCAGCTTTTCAGCGAAGGTGGCTTTATCAAACAGATCGCCAACGCGCAGACCGCGACGAGCCACTTTATCTTCGTAAGCCGGGCCGATACCGCGGCCGGTGGTACCAATGGCTTTCGCGCCACGCGCTTTCTCACGCGCAACATCCAGCGCCACATGATATTCAAGGATAAGCGGGCAAGCTTCAGAAAGCAGCAGGCGCTCGCGGACGGGGATCCCACGGTCTTCCAGTTCTTTCATCTCTTTCATCAGCGCAGACGGAGACAGCACCACACCGTTACCGATGATGCTGGTGACATTCTCGCGAAGAATACCTGACGGAATAAGATGGAGGACGGTTTTTTCACCGTTGATTACGAGAGTATGGCCTGCGTTGTGACCGCCCTGGTAGCGCACAACATATTTAGCCCGTTCAGTCAGAAGATCGACGATCTTTCCTTTACCTTCGTCACCCCATTGGGTGCCCAGTACGACGACGTTGTTACCCATTTTTCAAAATCACCGTTTGCTTAAAAATGGATTCTACCATCGCTTTTTCAGAGTTACAGCACTTTTTGCACGCTAAAACCGGCAAATCCGACCACTTTTTGATCAGCCAATCGTTTTCCTCAACATGTAGTAGATGACGACTCCGGCAACCACAAGCCCCCCGCCAAACCGGCGTAATAAATTATCTGGCAGTTGGCTCATGGTAGCGACCATCCGACGCCACGCGCGTGGATAAAGCAGTGGCCCAAGCCCTTCAAGTATTAAAACCAGCGCCAGTGCCAGCCAGATAGTTGAGTTCATTTTTCACCTTATATATAAACGCCGCGCCGTACGGACGACGGGTTGCCCACGTTATGTTTGCTTTCGCAGCATATTGTCCGCTATTTCACTGCTATTATGAATCAATTTTATAAAATAAAATTTATAACCTGTTGTATTAAATGTTCTTTTTAAAGCGTCAATTATAATGTCGCATATCAGATTCAGATGCGGGCAATAAGATAATCAGGATGATGATTATCGGAGAATTGATCGCTGTTGAAATCAATGTGGTAAGCGGCGCCTGCGGGCGACAAAGTGGTTTTGGCGCTCAGGGCCAAGCCAACAAAGCAAGTTCTGCAATATTCTTTCCCTGCGACAATCTGAATGTTGATTTGCCCATATTTGGTCCGGTGAATATTCCCGATATTGTTGAAAATACTGGCGCAATGATCAGCGGCGCTATCGTAGAAACGCCAGCACGGGTCCCTGTTGTCGATGAACTGCTGAATGGGCGCCCTCGTCACTCACTCTGCGCAATGTAAAAAGGCGCCTGATTACGGCGCCTTTTTTACTTACATCATCACTTATCAGCGAATTGCCGCCGCCTCAGGCGATTTCATATAGCGGAAGAAATCGCTGTCCGGGCTGAGCACCATCACATCCTGATTGCTCTGGAAGCTGTTCTCATAGGCGCGCAGGCTACGGATAAAGGCATAAAAACCCGGATCCTGACTGAATGCATCAGCAAACAGCTTCGCCGATTCAGCATCGCCTTCACCGCGCAGGATACGCCCCTGACGTTCAGCTTCTGCCAGCGTTTTCGTCACTTCATAGTCCGCTGCCGCGCGCAATTTTTCAGCTTCTTCCTGACCTTGCGAACGATGACGACGAGCAACCGCTTCACGCTCGGCGCGCATACGGTTGTAGATCGCTTCAGAAACTTCGGCAGGCAGGTTAATCTGCTTGATCCGCACATCAACCACTTCAATACCCAGCGCGGCCATACTGTTCGGGTTAATCACCTGCACTTTACCGTTAGTTTCTGCTTCGATACGCTCCGCCGCTTTGGCAATCGCATCATCGGCAGCCGGCGTGCTGACTTCATCTTCGGTCCCGGCGGAGCCGGAGTTCAGCGCATCGCGCACTTCCAGAGTCAGACGACCACGGGAGTCGGTTACGATGTCTTTCACATCCAGACGACCAATTTCAGAACGCAGACGGTCAGAGAATTTACGCTTCAGCAGCACCTCGGCCTGGGAGACGTCGCCGCCGCCGGTCGCCAGGTAGTAGCGGCTAAAGTCACTGATACGCCATTTGATATAGGAGTCAACGATCAGGTCTTTTTTCTCTTTGGTGACAAAGCGATCGGCCTGGTTATCCATCGTCTGGATACGCGCGTCCAGGGTCTTCACTGATTCAATGAAAGGGATCTTGAAGTGCAGACCCGGTGCGTATACCAGTGGTTTGTTTTCATCGTCGCGCAGCACTTTACCAAAACGCAGAGTAATGCCGCGCTCGCCTTCTTTAACCACAAAGATGGACATGTAGAGCACCACCAGCACGATGACAATTATCGCGATAACAGATTTACGCATCGTTATTCCCCCTGACGCTGGTAGTCGTTACGCTGCGCGTTGGCGCGGCGTTGGTCCATAATGGTGCCTCCCGTTGAGGTCTGAACATTACTGGCGCTGCTTGAACTGGACGCAGGCGGAAGACGCAACAGATCGCTTGCACTACTGCTATTGCTCTTTACCGCTGGCGCACCCGCGCCTTTCAGCATCTGATCCAGAGGCAGAACCATCAGGTTATTCCCTTTATCGTTCACCAGTACTTTGCGAGTATGGCTCAGCACTTTTTCCATGGTTTCGATATACAGACGCTCGCGAGTGATTTCCGGCGCTGCTTTATACTCAGGCAGGATCTTGGCAAAACGCGCCACCTCACCCTGTGCTTCGAGAACAGTCTGCGTCTTGTACGCCCGCGCCTCTTCAAGGATACGCTGCGCCTGACCGTTCGCCCGCGGCTGAACTTCGTTAGCGTAAGCTTCAGCCTCACGAATGTACTGCTGTTCGTTCTCACGCGCGGCAATCGCATCGTCAAACGCGGCTTTCACTTCCTCCGGCGGACGCGCGGTCTGGAAGTTAACGTCCAGCAGGGTAATCCCCATGTTATATGGACGGATCGTCTCTTCCAGCTCACGCTGGGTATCGCTACGAATCACGGTACGACCTTCCGTCAGGATACGATCCATGGTGTATTTACCGATAACCCCGCGCAACGCGCTGTCGGTCGCCTGACGCAGGCTGTCGTCGGCATTGGTTACGCTAAACAGGTAACGCTCCGGATCGGTCACGCGGTACTGCACGTTCATCTCAACGCGCACCACGTTTTCATCAGACGTCAGCATGACACCGGAGGCCGCCAGCTCGCGTACGGATTCAACGTTAACCGCCTGGACATTATCAATAAAGGTGGGTTTCCAGTTAAGACCGGGCTCAACCAGATGGCTGAATTTGCCAAAACGGGTGACAACACCGCGTTCAGCTTCCTTAATGGTATAAAAACCGCTGGCGGCCCAGATAATAACCGCAGCAGCAGCAACGATACCGACAATACGTCCCCCCATTGGGCCACGCGATCCCTGGGAGCCGCTACCGCCGCCCAGTCCACCTTTTCCGCCGCCCAGGCCGCTAAGTTTTTTACTTAGCTTACGGAAGATATCATCCAGATCGGGCGGCCCTTGTTCGCGACCACCTTTGTTGCCATTTCCCCCAGAGTTGCCGCCTTGGTTATTGCTGCTTCCCCACGGGTCGCGGTCCTGTCCGTTATTACCGGGCTGATTCCACGCCATGTATATGCTCCATATTTGTTTTTGATATCCCCACAGGGGTTAATATCTTCAGGCAAGCTGCAAGGTCAAATCACGTATTCAACCAGCGCTGGCTCTTGTTTACAGAGGCGACGCCAGTCAACGATCGGCATGCGCACCTGCAGACCAACGCTACCGTCATCCTCCATCCACTCCTTTTCTATCGCCTGAAGCTGATAAAACCGGCTCCGCAGACGCCCTTCCTGGGGCGGCAGATGCAGCGTATGCTGGGCCACCTCACCCGAAAGTCGCTCCGCTAAAGCCTGAAAAAGAAGTGGCACACCGACCCCGGTCTGAGCGGAAAGCCAGACCCGAATCGGTTTATTTTCTTCATCCCGATCGATACGCGGCGCAAAATCATCCAGCATGTCGATTTTGTTCATGATCAGCAGCGCGGGGATCTCATCGGCCTCGATTTCGGCGAGGACTGTATTCACAGCATCAATATTCTCCTGCACGCGAACATCCGCCGCGTCAATCACATGCAGCAGCAGCGCCGCCTGACGTGTCTCCTGCAGGGTCGCTTTAAATGCCGCGACCAAATCGTGCGGTAAGTGGCGGATAAAGCCCACGGTGTCGGCCAGAACGGTTTCTCCCACATCAGGGACATCAATCCGGCGCAGCGTTGGGTCAAGCGTGGCGAACAGTTGGTTCGCGGCATAGACCTCAGCTTCAGTGATCTGGTTGAACAGCGTTGATTTCCCGGCGTTGGTATAACCGACCAGCGACACGGTGGGAATATCGGCTTTGGCACGTGACCGCCGTCCCTGCTCACGCTGTTTTTCAACTTTTTCCAGTCGTGACAGGATCTGCATAATACGATTACGCAACAATCGACGGTCAGTTTCGAGCTGGGTTTCCCCCGGACCGCGTAAACCAATCCCGCCTTTTTGTCTTTCAAGGTGGGTCCAGCCACGAACCAGACGTGTTGCCATATGACGCAACTGCGCCAGCTCAACCTGTAGTTTCCCTTCGTGGGTACGCGCTCGCTGGGCAAAAATATCTAAAATCAGACCGGTTCTATCAATAACCCGGCATTCGCATAAGCGCTCAAGGTTTCGTTCCTGCGCCGGACTCAGGGCATGATCGAAGAGCACGACCGACGCACCGGTCGCTTTTACGGCTTCCGCAATTTCGACAGCTTTACCTTCACCAACAAAATACTTCGGGTGCGGTGCTTTACGGCTACCGGTAATCACCTGCATTGCTTCGACACCGGCGGAAGAGGCCAGAGTTTCAAACTCCTGGAGATCTTCCATATCTTTGTCTTGCGAAAAATAGATGTGTACCAGTACCGCCTGCTCACCGGCATCATAACGGTCAAACAAGCGTAAACCCCTTATAAAATACCAGCGGGGAACGCAGAAAATCTGGCTCCCCGACGTGGAAAAACAGCACTGACCTTATTCGGTGTCTTCGCTGTCTTGCTGCGACGCAGACGACCCCTGCGCACCACCACCGTGGTGATAGTTGTTTGTACCGCCACTCGCGTTATTGCTGTGGTGTGACACCGGACGAGACGGGACAACGGTAGAAATTGCGTGCTTATAGACCATCTGGCTGACCGTGTTTTTCAACAGAATCACGAACTGATCGAAAGACTCAATTTGCCCCTGCAGCTTAATACCATTCACCAAATAAATAGAAACCGGAACACGTTCCCGACGCAAAGCGTTCAGGAACGGATCTTGTAAAGATTGCCCCTTAGCCATTCTCTCTTTTCCTTATATGTATGCTTGTTTTGTACTCAGAACCTTACGATTCTTAAAAATTACGCACGATACCCGTTCAATTGTACACGTTCAGTCCAGGCTAGCACCAACAACCTGTAATACTTTGTTGAACGCCTGTTCAGGTTGTTCACTGTCTAACCAGTGAACCCCTTCCCAACCGCGCAACCAGGTCACCTGACGTTTCGCCAACTGTCTCGTAGCGCAAACACCTCGATAAACCATTTCATCATACGGGATCTCGCCATTGAGGTATGACCACATCTGGCGATATCCGACACAACGAATGGAAGGCATATCCGTATGCAAATCTTCCCGGGCAAATAGCGCCCGTACTTCAGCTTCAAAACCTGAAGCCAACATCTGATGAAAACGCTGTTCTATGCGTTGATGGAGCAGTTCACGGCTCGCCGGGGCGATGGCGAACTGATGCACCTTATACGGCAGAGCATCACCTGACGTTTGCGTCAGTTCCGTTAAAGTTTTACCCGAAATGAAAAAAACTTCCAGTGCTCGGGAAAGTCTTTGCGGATCATTTGGATGAATACGCGCGGCGGCAACCGGATCGATCGCCTGTAACTGCTGATGTAACGCGTTCCACCCCTGCTCTGCGGCTTGTCGCTCAATTCTGGCCCTGACCGCTGGATCAGCGGAAGGTAAAGGCGACAACCCCTCCAGTAACGCTTTAAAATACAACATCGTTCCGCCGACCAGCAGCGGGATACGCCCGGCAGCGACAATTTCCGCCATCCCGGCCAGCGCATCGCGCCGAAAATCCGCGGCGGAATAAGCCTCAGCCGGATCGAGAATATCCAGCAAACGATGCGGCGCAGCGCGCAGCTCTGCGGCATCAGGCTTGGCCGTCCCAATATCCATTCCTCGATAAATGAGGGCGGAATCAACGCTAATCAACTCCACTGGCAAAACTTTACGTAAGGCGATCGCCAGCGCGGTTTTCCCGGAGGCCGTCGGGCCCATTAAAAATATTGCCTTAGGCAGGCTCGCCTCGGTTACATCACTCATCTTTCAGGGCATTCATCGCCGAATGTAAATCAACAGGTTGCAACAGACCACCCGGCGGCGCCTTAACCAGTTGCGGACATAAACGTTCAACGTCCGCCAGTACAGCAACCGCCTGCGCCATATTCCACTGCGCATGCTCGCTCGCCAGATTACGCGCCATCCACTGAGCGATATTGCCAACATCGAATTTTTGCTGCTGCGCCAGGTAGCCTATCAGTTCAGGAATCAAGATTTGTAAATTTTGTTGTCGTAAGGGTAAAGGCACCGCACGAATAGTCACGTGCTGCGCATCGGGCTGCAGCTCAATACCGACCTGGGCCAGCGTCGACCGCGCGTGGTTCAGCGCGTCTTTTTCCTTTTCGGACACCTTTATCCGCAGTGGAATAAGCAGCGGCTGAGCGCAAACCGCCTCCGCGCCAGGCGTCAGCTGCGCCTGACGCAGCCAGCGTTCAGCAACCGGCAACGCCAGTAGTGCTAACTGCCCGTCGCGCTCCAGCAGCGCACAATCGCCATCGACAATCGTCAATACGCGGCCAAAGCTTTGGCTGTGCCCCGCCAGACCTTCCTCTGCCGGAGCAGGTGATTTCGCTTTTCGCTCCGCTGCCGGGGTATCCAGCAACTGGCGATACAGCGCTCCCTGCTGTTTTTGATAGCCGGGCTGAGCATGCGGCCAGTTAGCGCCACCAGAGGAACCGGAAGCCGAGGGCTCTCGTGAACCTCCGGCATTAAAACGCGGCGTAGCGGGCTCGTCGCGATAGCGGGGAGCCTCCGTTTCACGCGCGACTGCCGGCTGAGCGAAATGGTTGCCGCCTGCCGCGATACGGTTTTCCGGCACCATCCGCGGCGCGGGTTCACTGCCCTCTGCCGACAATGGCGCCTCCAGTTGCTGCTGAAGCACGCTCAGCACGCCCTGATAGATAAAATCATGCACCAGCCGCGACTGATGAAAGCGCACTTCATGCTTCGCCGGATGAACGTTCACATCCACCTGATGCGGATCGATCTTCAGATACAGCACAAAGGCAGGCTGCTGATCGGTGCCCAGTTTATCTTCGCAGGCCTGGCGAATCGCGTGATTAATCAGGCGATCGCGCATCATCCGTCCGTTGACGTAGCAATACTGAATTTCCGCCAGCGACGGGTTGGTGTGCAGAGGATCGGCCACCCAGCCGCTGAGCATGAGATCGCCGTGCTGCCACTCAATAGCCAGCGCATGCTCAAGAAAAGGCGTACCGCATATGGCGCCAAGCCGCCGCTCACGCTGGCTGTCCTGCGACACGGCGCGATACTGACGTACCGCTTTACCGTTATGACTCAGGTTGATAGTGACGTCAAAACGCGCCAATGCGATACGCCGCACAATTTCATCAATATGGCCAAACTCGGTTTTTTCGGTACGCATGAATTTGCGGCGCGCGGGAGTGTTATAGAATAAATCCAGCACTTCCAGCGTCGTCCCCACCGGGTGGGCCGCCGGTTTGACGGTCACCGCCTGATCGCGCCCTTCAGCATAGGCCTGCCAGGCCTCCTGCTGTTCCTCAGTGCGCGACGTCAGCGTCAGTCTGGCCACGGAACTGATACTGGCTAACGCTTCTCCGCGAAAACCGAGGCTGATTATCGCCTCCAGGTCGTCAAGCGACGCGATTTTGCTGGTTGCATGACGCGCCAGCGCCAGAGCCAGTTCGTCTTTTTTAATACCGCAGCCGTTATCACGAATACGGATCAGCTTCGCGCCACCGCGCTCAATATCAATATCGACGCGTGTCGCCCCGGCGTCGAGGCTATTTTCCACCAGCTCTTTAACCACCGACGCCGGACGTTCCACGACTTCACCGGCGGCAATCTGGTTGGCGAGCTGCGGCGGCAGAACCTGAATCGGCATGGACGTCTCCTTAATTTAACAACATACCGTCCGACGCACCTGCACTGGCCGTCTGCGCCGCCGCTCCACGCGGCGCCGATTGCAGCGGATGTTGCATAAAGTAGTTACGCAGACCGTGATAAATTGCTTCCGCGATCTGCTGCTGGTAAGCGTCACTGGCCAGCAAGCGCTCTTCCCCGGTATTGCTGATAAACCCCGTTTCAACAAGGATTGACGGGATATCCGGCGAGCGCAGCACGCCGAGACTTGCATGCTCTGGACGGCGCTTATGTAAATCGCCGATACGTTGTAGCTGACTTAACACATAAGTCGCCACATCATACCCGACGCGCTGGGAATGACCGAACTGTAAATCCAGCACCGCCTGACTCAGATAGGGATCCGACTGGCTATTGGCCAGCACATCGCCCGCACCGCCAAGTAGCTCGGACTGTTTCTCATGCTGTTCGAGCCAACCGGCCATTTCACTGTTTGCCCGGCGATTGGAGAGCACCCAAACCGAGGCGCCTGTCGCATCGCGGTTCGGTGCCGCATCGGCGTGAATGGAGACCAGGAAGTTAGCGTTTTGCTTACGCGCGACCTCGGAACGGCCCATTACCGAAATAAAATAGTCGCCGTCACGGGTCATCACCGCTTTAAACTGCGGGTCGGCATTCAGTAACGTGCGAAGCTTACGGGCAATCGCGATGGTGACATTCTTCTCTTTTGTGCCGTTCTGGCCGATAGCCCCCGGATCCTGACCGCCGTGACCGGCATCAATAGCGATAATCACTTTATCGTTGGTCGATACGGTGCGGGCCGCAGAGCCCGTTGCGGTACGCGTACTGGTCACCGCAGTGAGCCGGTCATTATCGGCTTTAAACGGATTACGCGGCGGTTCACTCGGACGAGCAGGTTGCAGAACGGGCTTCTCGACCTGTTTCACCACCACCGGCGGTGGTGGTGCGTCGGCATTAATGGTGAACACCACGGTATAGTTAGAGCCGTGTTGTTGTTTCACCGCCCGCGTTTTCCCATCGGCGGTTAAATCAACCAGCAGGCGTAACGACTGGAGGTTCTGCGGTGCACCGGAACGAATGCTTTTCACCAGATTATTGCCGCTAAACTGCAGCGGTAGACCCTGAAGCACACCTGTTTGCTTGATATCCAGCGCCACCGTACGTTTGCCCTGAGGGCTAAACGAATATTCAGGATCGCCGATAAAGTTAAGGGTAATGCGGGCCTGCTTATCTCCGTTTGAGACCTGAATATCGGATAAACTTGCCGCAGAGACCTGAATACTGAACAGTATCAGTGCGGCGGCCAGCCAACTGATTATGCGATATATCATCCCGTCGTCCTTCAGGCTAATTCGCCAAACGCGCCAATAAAGACTCACCCAATGCGGAGACCGCCGTTACGCGCGCCTCACGCCCTTGCGCCTGATACTCAAGGTGAATTTCGACATCCGGTTCAGGCAGGACACCCGTGCCCTGTTGCGGCCACTCCACCAGGCAGATGGCATCGTCAGAAAAATAATCGCGGATCCCCATAAATTCGAGCTCCTCAGGATCCGCAAGGCGATACAGATCAAAGTGGTAGACCACGAAACGATCAAGGTGATAAGGCTCGACCAGGGTATACGTCGGGCTTTTGACATTGCCGCGGTGACCGAGCGCATGCAGAAAACCGCGGCTAAAGGTCGTTTTCCCCGCACCTAAATCGCCATACAAATAGATAACCGTGGCGCCAGTGCACGCCTGTGCTACGCGGTCGCCAAGGTGTAAAGTGGCCTGTTCATCAGGTAAAGGAATCACTCGGTTAATCATGGTCTACGTCAATCACATCCGGGTTAACAACACGCCTGAGCGTGGAAAAAAGATCGGTCGCCAGCATGCCGCGCGTGCCATTTCTGGCCGCAAGCTGGTCGGCGGCTTCGCCATGAGCAACGCATCCGGCGCAGGCAGCATCATATGGCGTCAGACCTTGCCCTAACAATGCGGCAATGATACCAGTCAGTACATCGCCCATCCCACCGCTGGCCATTCCTGCGTTACCGGCATCAATAATGCCTGTTGCGCCAGCGTCGTTACTGACAATCGTGCCCGCCCCCTTAAGCACAACAACGCCGCCATACCGTTTTACCAGACGTTGTGCAGAATGTAAGCGATCGCTTTCAATTTCTGCCACACTCACGTTCAGCAGACGGGCGGCCTCGCCGGGATGCGGTGTCAGCACGCGATTGTGACGTTTATCGGGATTGATTGCCAGCAGGTTAAGCGCATCCGCATCCCAGACCATCGGTTTACGAAAATTCTCCGTCTGGCGCAGCGCATTTTTGCCCCACTCACTCTGCCCCAGCCCCGGGCCAATCGCGACGATATCAGCCCATTGCAGGCTTTGTGCCAGCGAGCGCGCTGTCAATTCATGGACCATCAGTTCCGGCCTGGCGGTCAGAATCGGCCCAATATTGTCTTTATGGGTCAGAACCCGCACCAGTCCCGCGCCTGCGCGCAACGCGGCTTCGCCGGTCATGCGGATAGCCCCCGCCGTTCCCGGTTCGCCGCCGATAATCACCAGCTTACCGTGGTCGCCTTTATGCGATGTGGGACGTCGCGGCGGCAGCCACTCCGCGAGCTGTGAAGCATCAAAACGGTTTAATCGCGTAGATTGCCCTGCCAGCCAGCCCTCAAGCCCCAAAGCATGATGATGCAGATGGCCCACGACATCGCGGGCTTTACCGGTCAGCAGGCCGGGTTTGAGCGCGATAAAGGTAATGGTATGCGCGGCATTGATCGCCGCCCCCGGCGTCGTCCCGGTCTGCGCGTTCAGCCCCGAAGGAATATCCAGCGCCACAACCGGGGCAGGATGCGAGTTCGCATGGGCGATAATCTCGGCTATTTCTTGCCGCGGGGAGCTGTGCAGCCCGGTTCCCAGCAGGCCGTCAATAATCAGCGTGATATCTTCCGGCCAGACAATGTTTGCAGCATGGATCGTACCGCCAGCGCTCAACCACGCTTCACGCGCGGCACTGGCCTCTTCCGGCAACGGTTTCTCGCTCTCCAGCGCCAGCAGGGTAACCTTAATCCCCTGCGCCTGCGCCAGACGGGCCACCACATAACCGTCGCCGCCGTTATTACCATGACCGCAGAGAATCAGCCAGTGCTGGCTGGCCGGATATTGCGCGCGGGCAAGCTGGAAGGCCGCTTCACCCGCGCGGCGCATCAGTTCAAATAGGGTAAGCCCGAGGCTATCCGCCGCCTCTTTTTCCGCCTGCCGTAGCGCATCTGCCGGCCAGATGATGTGTGGTATACTGTCAGAGTTTTTTGTCATCGTATGGTCCATCATGTCACAACCCCTCGATCTCAATCAGTTAGCGCAGCAAATCAAACAATGGGGCACAGAGTTGGGGTTCCAGCAGGTCGGTATTACCGATACCGATCTCAGCGCCAGTGAGCCTAAACTGCAGGCATGGCTGGATAAACAATACCATGGCGAAATGGAGTGGATGGCGCGCCACGGAATGATGCGCGCGCGCCCTCATGAACTCCAGCCCGGTACATTACGCGTGATTAGCGTGCGGATGAACTACCTGCCCGCTAACGCCGCTTTCGCCCGTACCCTGAAGGATCCCGCGCGGGGTTACGTTAGCCGCTATGCCCTCGGTCGGGACTATCATAAGCTGTTACGTAATCGCCTGAAAAAATTAGGTGAGAAGATTAAGGAACAGTGTGCTTCGCTCAATTTTAGACCTTTTGTCGATTCCGCGCCGATTCTTGAACGTCCTTTAGCCGAAAAAGCAGGGCTTGGCTGGACAGGTAAGCACTCACTCATCCTCAGTCGCGATGCCGGCTCGTTCTTTTTTCTCGGAGAACTGCTTATCGACCTCCCGCTGCCCGTCGATCATCCCGTCGAAGAAGCGTGCGGACGCTGCGTCGCCTGCATGACTATCTGCCCAACCGGCGCTATCGTCGAGCCCTATACCGTTGACGCCCGGCGCTGCATCTCCTATCTGACCATCGAACTGGAAGGGGCGATCCCGGAAGAATTTCGCTCGCTGATCGGTAACCGCATTTACGGCTGCGATGACTGCCAGCTCATTTGTCCGTGGAACCGCTTCGCGCAACTCACTGATGAAGAGGACTTTAGCCCGCGTAAGGCATTACACGCACCTGCGCTCCAGGAGCTGTTCACCTGGAGTGAGCCTTATTTCTTGAAAGTGACTGAAGGGTCAGCCATTCGGCGTATCGGTCATCTGCGCTGGCTGCGTAATATTGCCGTCGCATTGGGAAATGCGCCCTGGGATGAAGCGAATCTTACGGCTCTGGAAAGTCGCCGAGGTGAGCACCCACTTCTCGATGAGCACATAGAATGGGCGGTTGCGCAGCAAATTGACAAGCGAAATGCCAACGTGATTGAAGTGCAATTGCCGAAGAAACTACGGCTGGTAAGAGTGGTGGAGAAAGGATTGCCGCGAGATGCCTGAGTGATTCACAGGCTGTGGATAAAAATAAAAATGCATTGCGTTTCAATGAGCAGTCATTCGTCAAGTGATCGAATTAACAATTTTCATTGAAATTTAATACTTATGTTTCAATAACATAAAAACACACCGTTTACACCGCAGACAATTTCCTCGTGAAAAGCCGCCAAAAACAATCTGTGGATAACTCTGTTCACAGTATTTTGCATGGCCTGACGGAAATCATCTCTGACGCGATCTTGCGCTGTGGATAAAATAAGTACCGGAAGAAATTTTGGAGCGGGAAACGAGACTCGAACTCGCGACCCCGACCTTGGCAAGGTCGTGCTCTACCAACTGAGCTATTCCCGCTTAATTGTCGTTTCAAGCTGCCTGAGCACTAACGGCTTTGCCGCAACCTGAAATTCAGTGATTAGAATGGAGACATTCAAATTCTGAACGTGGAAAGATAATTTAAAATCATGAGCTTAACTTATTGATTTTAATAACCTTTACACCTATCCTGCAACAGGATGGACGGCATTATGGACTAACCATGAGGCAATGGCAAGCCCTGTTCTTAATTTTATGCACAACTGAACAATTTCCATACAGAAAAAACAACAACGCCCCCCATACGCCCGACCGTCACGTCCCTGTATCAGACAGGAGCGCCGATGAGTTTTTCATCGCGAAGGACACAGCTCGCTATGCGCGTCGAGCGGTAAATATCAATGATTTTCTTATCTCTCACACGGATGATTTTCCCCACACGCCCTTAAAATCACCATTTTCCCCCGTCAAACATCAGTTTTTCTTCTGGATATAGCCTGAAGTTATATCCTGCCACTAAACAAGCATTCCTCCCTCAGCCCGCAGCATGGAATAGTCAGTACAGATCCTTTTCACCTGTCTGATACGAGAAACATCATGCTGATCCCTCAACCCTATTTACTCTTTCTTGGTGATGTCACCGATCCCCTGGCGGCAAAAACGGCGCGCGGTATTCACGTCTGGCGGCCGGAACAGTGCGTTGGTGAAATCAAACTGGCGGGTTGCACCGTCAGCCTCGGTCTGGAAGAGATCGACATTGCCACCGCCAAAGCGCGCGGGGCAAAAACCCTGGTACTCGGTACCGCCAACGCCGGAGGATATCTGCCGCCGCACTGGCTGGATACTGTACGCAACGCTATCAAAGCCGGAATGAATGTCGCCAGCGGCCTGCACCATCGTCTGGCAGATGAACCGGAGCTCGTAGCGTTAGCGCAGGAATTTGGCGTGGAACTGTTTGATATCCGCCACATGCGTCCGAAGCTGAGTGTTGGCAGCGGTAAAAAACGTGCCGGTAAGCGTGTGCTTACTGTCGGCACCGACTGCTCAGTCGGCAAGATGTACACCTCACTGGCGCTGGAAGCGGCAATGCGCGACGTCGGTCTGAAGGCCGATTTCCGGGCCACCGGCCAGACCGGTATCCTGGTTGCCGGAGCCGGTATCGCCATCGACGCGGTCATTGCAGACTTTATCGCCGGCGCGGCGGAAGCGCTGTCCCCCGCCAACGAAGACGACCATTGGGATATCGTCGAAGGTCAGGGTTCACTGTTCCATCCTTCCTATGCAGGCGTATCGATGGGGCTGATCCACGGCGCCCAGCCACAATGGCTGGTGATGTGTCACGAAATGGGTCGCCAAAAAATGCGCCATCTGCCGCATCAGCCGATGGTCAGCCTGAAGGATTGCGTCGACGCCAACCTGCGCGCCGCCGCTGTCACCAGCGACACCGTGCAGTTGGCGGGTTTTGCCATCAACACCTCAAACTACAGTGAAGAAGAAGCGCGCGCTTACTGCGCCGAAGTCAGCGCCGAATTTGGCGTGCCCGCCACCGATCCGGTGCGCTTTGGCATCACGGAAATCGCAGCCTTCCTGAAGGAGCGCGGCTAAGATGCGACGTATGCAGATAGAGGTGCTGGAACTGCCGCTGGCGCGCCCGTTTGCCATCTCACGCGGCACACGCACCGCGGTGACGGTGATTCGCGTCACCCTGGAGCAGAATGGCTTTATTGGTCGTGGTGAATGCACGCCTACCCCGCGTTACGACGAAACGCCGGAAAGCGTCAACGCCGAACTGGAAACGATGCGCGGCGACATCGAAGCCGGTCTCAGCCGAGTCGATCTGCAAACCCGTCTGCATGCGGGTTCAGCGCGTAATGCGCTGGACTGCGCGCTGTGGAGACTGGATGCCGCACTGGCGAAACAGACGCTGTGGCAGATGAGCGGCCGGACTCCCCCCGTCTCGGTCATCACCGCCGAAACACTCAGTCTGGATAGCGTGGACAATATGGCGCGGGCCGCCGCTGACGCGGTGTCACGTGGCGCCATCCTGCTGAAAATTAAACTCAACCGTGACGATATTCTGGAAAAAGTGGCCGCGATCCGTGCCGCCGCGCCCCACGCCACGCTGATTATTGATGCCAACGAAGCCTGGTCCGGTGTCGATCTGCACAGCCTGTTCAACGCGCTGTTGCCCTATAACATCGCGATGATCGAACAACCGTTACCGGCCGGTCAGGACCAGGATTTACAGCGTTTCACTCATCCAATCCCGGTCTGTGCCGACGAGAGTTGCCACACGCGGGAAGATATCGCCCAACTGCGTAATCGCTACGAGATGATCAACATCAAACTGGATAAATGTGGCGGATTAACCGAAGCGCTGGCGATGGTGGCAGAGGCGAAAAAGCGGGATATGCGTCTGATGGTGGGCTGTATGCTGGGTTCATCGCTGGCAATGGAAGCCGCGCTGCCGGTGGCGATTGCCGCCGAACATATCGATCTCGATGGCCCGATCTGGCTGGCGGCAGACAGTTCGCCGTTCCTCTCCTATTCCAGAGGTCAAATCTGGCTATAACCCGCACACGGAGCAACGATGACGGACACTTTACCCATGCAGAACGCCGCCAGCGTTGCCGGTTCCGCCTCTGCGCCGGTACTCGCTATTCAGGATCTCAGCGTCAGCTTTCGCGGCCGTAGCGGCGTTAACCAGGCGCTGAAAGGCATCAACTTTGAGATACACCAGGGCGAAATCGTCGCCGTAGTGGGCGAAAGCGGATCGGGAAAATCAGTCACCTCGCTGTCGGTAATGGGGCTACTGGCTGCCTCAGGTCATATCGATCACGGCAGCATTCAGTTCCGCGATCGTCATGGTCAATTACATCACCTGGAAAAACTCGACGAAACGCAGCGCAATGCTTTGCGTGGTCGTGAGATGTCAATGATTTTTCAGGAGCCAATGACGTCGCTGAACCCGGTACTGCGTGTCGGCGATCAGCTGACGGAAGCCCTGCTCGACCAAAAAATTTGTGGTAAAGCCGAGGCGAATGCACGCGCCCGCGAACTGCTGCGCCAGGTCCGTATTGCCGATGTCGATCGGGTCATGAAAAGCTATCCGCACTCGCTGTCGGGCGGGATGCGTCAGCGAGTGATGATTGCCCAGGCGCTGGCCTGCGATCCGCGACTGTTGATTGCAGATGAACCAACCACCGCGCTCGACGTCACGGTACAGGCGCGCATTCTGCAAATTCTGCGTGATTTGCAACGCGCCAGGCAGATGGCGGTGCTGTTTATCACCCACGATATGGGCGTCGTGGCAGAAATCGCTGACCGTGTGGTGGTGATGTATCGCGGCAATGTGGTGGAACAGGGAACGGTGGAAGCGATTTTTAACGCGCCGCAGCATCCCTACACCAAAGCGTTACTGGCAGCGGTGCCAAAACTGGGGGACATGCGCGAACACGCATGGCCACAGCGCTTTCCGTTACTCGGCGCAGAAGAAACGGAGAAGGATGAACAACGCACCGCCCGTTACGATGATAACCCCCTGCTTGATGTACGCGGCCTGAAAGTCTATTACCCCATTCGCAGCGGTATTTTCTCGGCACTGACCCATGAAGTTCATGCGGTAGAGCAGATCGACTTCACCCTGTGGCCGGGGGAGACGCTGGCGATTGTTGGCGAGAGTGGTTGCGGTAAATCCACCACCGGTCGCGCGCTGATGCGTTTAATCAACAGCGATGCCGACAGCATCCATTTCCAAGGTAACGAAATCGCCAACCTGAAAGAGGCCCAGTTTCAGCCGCTACGGCGTGAAATCCAGATGGTGTTTCAGGATCCCTATGCCTCGCTTAATCCGCGTTTAACCGTGGGATTCACCATCGCCGAGCCGCTGCTGCTGCATGGCGTGGTGCAGTCGCTGGAAGAGGCGACGCCTCAGGTGGCGGAACTGCTGAAAAGCGTTGGCCTGCAACCGGAACATGCGCGCCGTTATCCGCATGAGTTTTCCGGCGGCCAGCGTCAGCGTATCGCCATTGCCCGCGCTATGGCGCTGAAACCCAAAGTGATCATTGCGGACGAAGCGGTTTCTGCGCTGGATGTGTCGATTCAGGCGCAGGTGGTGAATCTGATGATGGATCTGCAACAGCAAACCGGTGTGGCGTGGATTTTTATCTCCCATGACATGGCGGTGGTGGAGCGTATTGCTAACCGCGTGGCGGTAATGTACCTCGGCCAGATTGTTGAACTGGGGCCGCGCCAGTCGGTATTCAATAATCCGCAACATCCTTATACCCAACGGCTGCTGGCCTCGGTGCCGGTCGCTGATCCACTGAACCGTCCACAACGCGCTTTCGAGGACAGCGAGATCCCCTCGCCGTTACGCAAAGCAGGAGAAACGGTCATTAAACCCCGTTATCGCCAGGTTGCCCCGCAGCACTGGGTCGCTGATGGCATTGTTCCGTGCTAACCCCAATACCAGGAGATTTTATGAACCCGTTCTTCCGTCGCACCTCGCTCGCTCTCGGACTTACCCTCTCCCTGGCGGCTGCTGTGCAGGCGCAGGATCTGCATATCTCGATGTATGCGGATATCACCGGCCTCGATCCACACGATACCTCAGACAACGTCAGTTATTCAGTGCAAAGCGGCATCTTCGAGCGCCTGTTCCAGTTCGATGCCCGGATGAAGCTGCAACCCTGGCTGGCAACCGGGTACACCAGTAATGACAGCGCCACTGAATTCACCCTGACGCTGCGCAAAGGCGTTACCTTCCAGGACGGCACGCCCTTCGATGCAGAGGCGGTGAAAGCCAACCTCGATCGTCTCGCCGATCAGACCAAAGGACTGAAGCGCAACAGTCTGTATAAGATGATTGAGAGCGTTACGGTACTGGCGCCAGACAAAGTGAAAATTGATCTGAACCAGTCATTTGGCGCATTCATCAATACCCTGGCCCACCCGTCAGCGGTGATGTGGAGCCCGGCGATCCTCAAGCAGTATCCGGACGAAGCGCAGTTGCGCCTGCATCCGGTGGGCACGGGTCCGTTTAAATTTGTCAACTGGCAGCCGGGGAAAGCCGTCACCCTGACCAAATACGACGGTTACTGGCAGAAAGGCTGGCCGAAGGTGGATAAGGTGGTTTTCTCCCCCAGCCCGGAAGATGCCACCCGCGTGGCAGCGCTGAAGTCAGGTCAGGCGGATGCGATCTGGCCGCTGCCGTCCGATCTGATCAGCACCGTACAAAACGACAGCAAACTGGCAATCCAGCGCGATCCGAGCATTTACCTCTACTACATGGCGATCAATAACCAGCATAAACCGCTGGCGGATGTGCGCGTACGTCAGGCGATTAACTACGCCATCGACCGTAATCTGTGGCTGAAAGTGGCGTTTGCCGGTATGGGCAAACCCGCCAGTTCAGCCATTCCGGAAGGAGTACAATTCTACCAAAAGCAGAGCGACCCCAACTATCGCTATGCACCGGATGAAGCCAAAGCGCTGCTGAAAGCGGCAGGATACCCGAACGGTCTCGATCTGAAACTGTGGACCACCAATGCCACCGCCAGCGTGCGTGCGGCACAGTTTCTGAAAGCGCAGCTTGCTACCGCAGGGATTCGCGTCACCGTGACGCCAATGGATTCCGGTACGCGTAACGCCAAACTGTGGGGGGTGAAAGATCCGAAGCAGGCGCAATTTGACCTCTACTATGGCGGCTGGTCTACCTCTACAGGCGATGCTGACTGGGCGCTGCGTCCGCTGTACGCCACCGAATCCTGGGTGCCAACTTCCTACAACGTCTCCTACTTCAGCAACCCGGCGGTAGATAAAGCGATTGCCGAGGGCCTGGCTACCGCTGATCCGGCGAAGCGCGCCGTGGCGTATGCCGAAGCGCAGAAGCTGCTGTGGAAAGATGCGCCGGTTGCCTTCCTCGGCACGCCGGATAACCTGGTAGGCAAACGTCGCGATCTGAGCGGCGTCTCGATGTTGCCGGATGGTAACTTGCTGTATACCCAGGCGGCGTTTAAGTAAGCCCTGCATCCCCCTCGCCATTAATGGCGAGGGGGATGTCCGTACCGAATTAAAGGAAACGCATGTTCGCATACATTATTCGTCGTCTGCTGGAGATGATCCCGGTTCTGCTGGTGGTCTCACTGCTGGTATTCGGCTTTATCAAACTGCTTCCGGGCGATCCGGCACGCATCTATGCCGGGCCGGATGCGCCGCTGGAAGCAGTGGAAGCCGCGCGCCAGCATCTCGGTCTTAACGACCCGCTGCCGCAACAATATCTGCACTGGCTGGGCGGCCTGTTCCGTGGCGATCTCGGCGTAACCTACCGCACACAGCAGCCGGTGCTGGAAGTGATCGAAAAAAGCTTTATGCCTACCATGTGGCTGGCGCTCGCCGGTTTTGCCTGGTCAGTGATCCTCGGCCTGTTTCTTGGCGTGCTGGCAGCCCTGAAACGCGGAAAATGGCAGGACTGGACGCTAATGAGCGTTGCCGTGGGCGGTATTTCCATGCCGACATTCTGGCTGGGCCTGTTGCTGATCCAGTTTGTTGCTATGCCATTTGGCCTGTTTTCGGTCAGCGGCTTCAATAAGCCCACGGATATCATTCTCCCCGCCATCACGCTGGGTTCCTCGGTGGCTGCGGTGATGGCGCGTTTTACCCGCTCAGCCTTCCTTGAGGTGGCGCAGGAAGATTATGTCCGTACCGCCAAAGCAAAAGGCCTGCGCAATCGTCTGGTGACCTGGAAGCATGTAATGCGCAATGCGCTGATCCCGGTCATCACCATGCTCGGTTTGCAGTTTGGTTTTCTACTGGGCGGCTCGATCGTGGTGGAAAGCGTGTTCAACTGGCCGGGATTAGGCTGGCTGCTGATCGAATCGATCAAAGCGCAAGACCAGCCGGTGATCCAGGCGCTGGTGATGCTGTTCGTGTTTGAATTTATTGTGATTAACCTGCTGGTCGACCTGCTGTATGCAGTAGTGAACCCGGCGATTCGCCTGCGACAGGAGCCATGATGAGCCTACAATCTCTGCCTGCCAATGCGCAGGAGGCGATCCGTTCGCCGTGGCGCGATTTTCTGCATGCCTTTGTGCGCAATCCACTGGCGCTGGTCTCGGGCGGGTTTGTGCTGTTGCTGGTGCTGGTGGCGATTTTCGCTCCGTGGCTGGCGCCCTGGGATCCGATGGCGCCGGACTGGATGGCGCTCTCCTCACCGCCCTCTGCCGCGCACTGGATGGGCACCGATGATCTCGGTCGCGACCTGCTGAGCCGTATCATCTATGGCGCGCGTATCTCGTTGTATATTGGCGTCGTCTCGGTAACGCTTGGCATGGTGGTGGGAGTACTGCTTGGGCTGCTGGCCGGCTATTATGGCCGCTGGATCGACATGCTGATTATGCGGGGTTCCGATGTCCTCTTCGCTTTTCCAGGCATGTTGCTGGCGATTGCGGTGGTGGCGATTCTCGGTCCGGGTCTGAATAACGTGATTATCGCGGTCGCGGTGTTCAGCGTGCCGGTGTTTGCCCGTATCGTACGCGCCTCGACGCTGTCGCTGAAACAGGCCGCTTATGTTGAAGCGGTACGCTGTGCTGGCGCGCCAAACCGCGTCATTCTGTTGCGCCATATTCTGCCGGGTACCCTGTCGAACGTGATTGTTTACTTCACCATGCGTATCGGCACCAGTATTCTCACCGCAGCCGGACTGAGTTTTATCGGCCTTGGTCCGGAGCCGGACGTTCCTGAGTGGGGCAACATCCTGGCGATGAGTCGCAATATGATGATGGCTGGCATGTGGCACATCAGCGTCTTCCCCGGCCTGGCGATTTTTATTACGGTACTGGCGTTTAACCTGCTGGGCGATGCCCTGCGCGATACGCTCGATCCCAAACTGAAGAGTTAAACATGGATTTTCAACAGAGGCAGCGTGACCTGCTGCTGCAACGCTGGCGTGAAGATCGTCAGCTCGGTCAGCCGCGCAGCCACTGCGGGCCGACCAACCTGATCAGCGATGTACCTGGCGTACGCGTCGGCCACGCCACTCTGGCAGAAGGCGAGATCCAGACCGGGGTCACGGCGATTGTGCCGCCGGGTGATAACCTTTTCCGACAACCACTGCCCTGCGCGGCGGCGGTATTTAACGGCTTTGCCAAACCGGTCGGGCTGGTACAGCTGGAAGAACTGGGGGTATTGCAGACGCCGATCCTGCTTAGCAACACTCTGGCGGTCGGCACGCTGTTTACCACCCTGGTGCGCGATGCCATCAGCCGCAACCCGGAGCTGGGCCGCAGTATGCCCACGGTCAATCCGTTGGCGCTGGAGTGTAACGACGGCTGGCTCAATGACATCCAGGCGCTGGCGGTGACAGAAACGCTGGCGCAACAGGCCCTACAGAATGCGCAGAGCGATTTCGCCCGTGGTAGCGTTGGCGCCGGGCGCGGTATGAGTTGTTTTAGCCTGAAAGGCGGCATTGGCAGCGCCTCGCGCCTGATCCCCGCTCTGAATGCCACGCTTGGCGTACTGGTGCTGGCGAACTTTGGCGCGCTGACAGCGTTAACGCTGGATGGCGTGCGTCTTGGCGAGATGATCGCCCCGCTGTTGCCGGAACTGGCGCCCCAGCGCGATGCGGGCTCGATCATCATCATTATGGCCACCGATGCGCCGCTTGACGCGCGCCAGTTGAAGCGTGTGGCAAAACGCGCCGGGGCAGGCCTCGGACGACTGGGCAGTTACTGGGGACACGGTTCCGGTGATATTGCGGTGGCATTTTCTACCTGCGTTCAGCCTCAGCCACCGGAGGATGCGGCGCTGGAGCCATTGCTCGCCGCCGCTGCCGATGCCACCGAACACGCGGTGCTGGATGCGTTGCTGAGCGCGGAAGCGGTCACCGGTTTTCGCGGCCACCACCGTCCGGCGTTGACCGAGGTGCTGAACAGGTTATCGCTACCGTAACGGCGCGATTGATCACATCATATTGGGGTTTATACCCGACACAGAAACGGGCGTAGCCAATGTACAAGCGACCTGAAATACAACGGGTATATCGCGATTAACGGAAAACATCAGACAATGAAAATCTTTATCTCCGCCGATATCGAAGGCATCGCGGGCGTCATGCGCCCGGAACAATGTTCGCCAGGCCATGCGGAATACCAGCTGGCACGCGGATTGATGGAACAGGAAGTTAATGCCGCCATCGATGGGGCGTTTGCCGGTGGCGCAACCGAAGTGGTAGTGGCTGACAGCCACGCGCAAATGACCAATCTGCGTGCGGAAAATATCGATCCCCGCGCCCGACTGGTCCAGGGCAAACCTCGCGGTCTGTCAATGGTGGAAGGGCTGGAACAGCAACCCTTCGATGGTCTGTTTTTTATCGGCTATCACAGCGCGGCAGGCGAGCCCGGCGTGCTGGCGCATACCATTAACGGGCGCGCGTTCTGGCGCATCCATATCAACGGCAAAGTGATGGGCGAAAGCGATATCTATGCGGCGGCGGCGGCCGAACAGGGCACGCCGTTGTGGCTGGTGAGCGGCGACGATCGGCTCCAGGGCTGGATTGGCGAACATTACCCGTCGGTTGATTACGTCTGCGTCAAACGCGCCATCTCCCATACCTGTGCGGAATCCATCAGCCCGCGGGCGGCGCAGGATGCTATCCGCGTCGCCGCCACGGCAGTCGTACAGCGTGCAGGTCAGGTTGAAACCACCCGCATCAGTTCCCCTTATGAGATGCAGCTTCAGGCGAGTAAACCGGTGCTGGCCGATCTCTTCAGCCTGATCCCGGGCGTAACGCGCATTGATGCGGTCACCGTGGGCTATCGCGCGGAGAAGATGGGCACGCTAATCAGCCTATTGAGCGCCTTCTCCTATCTGGCGAGTACGCAAAACTAAGGCTCATCGCTGGCGTCTGAAGGTCACAACGCGGCTGCGGTTGAGCAGCAGCCGCACGCTATCGCCCGCTCGCGCCAGCACAAAACGTTTCTCCCACGGGCCATCCTGCGCCGTTGCCAGCACACGATCGCCACCCAGCGATTGCAGCGTGGCGCGAATCGCCGCCGGGCCAATTCCCATCGTCAGGGTATCCGCCGCAACCACCATCTCACTACGCCACTGCGACGCGAACCAGCAGCCCTGCATATTGTCGAGGCTGGCGCAATCCGGCTGCACCGGTACAAAGCGGCGCGCCGCATGGCCGATTTCACCGGCAATCGCGGCGCCCTCGTGATGTAATCGCATCGGGAAAGTGCTGGAAAGTGAGATGGCATCACCAGCGTGTTCATCGCGCCATAGCGTTTCACCCGCTCCCAGCCAGGTGGCGGTCACGCCGCTGATCTCCAGCCAGTCGGCGGCATCCGGCGCCACATACAGCCCGGGCGTCAGATCGTGGCCTTTTTCCGGTAATGCGCGGCCCAACGCGGCGGCCAGAATGCGCAGAGCGCTTTCGGAAGTGGCGACATCTTCACGGTTTGCCACCAGCGCCACGCCGATCTTCAACGCCGGATGCAACAGGAAATAGCTTTTATAACCGGCGTGGGAACCGCCGTGACCAAACAGCGTCTGGCCGTCGATCGTCGAACGCGTTATCCCCAGCCCATAACCGCTGGCGCGCCCGTCATTCAGCCTGCGCGGCGCGCTCAGCCGTTGCAGCACACCGGCCCCCGGACCGGTATCCGCCAGCAGACTTTGCAGCCAGCGAGTCAGATCCCGCAGACTGCCGGTCACGCTGCCGGATGCCGACAGATGCAAACCGGCGCTGGAAAGTTGCCACTGCTGCCCGTTGTGCCAGTAACCCGGCACCAGGCCAGGGACAATATCAAACCAGCTTTCCGCCGCGAACAGATTAACATCCAGGGGGTTGCACACGTATTGCTGTAACAGCTCGTTAAACAGCACGCCTTTGGCTTTCAGCGCCTCCTCCACCAGACGGTAGCCGGTGTTGGTATAGGAGATCTCGCTGCCCGGCGGGTAGTTCAGCTCGCCTTCGCGAGCGACAAAATCGAGCAAATCGGCGGCAGTAGTGGCGTTATACACCGATAAACCCAGCAGCGACAGGGTTTCACGCACGTCCGGCAGGCCGCTGCTCATATCCAGCGCCTGCCCTATCGTCACCGCGCCGTTGGCGCCGGTCAGCTGCGGCAGATGTTGCGCCAGCGTGTCATCCAGCTGCATAAATCGGCTTCCCGGGCCGGTGACCAGGGCGGCAAACAGATGTTTGGTTATTGAGGCAAAACGCACCACGCTGTCCACCGTAAACGGCGTTTGCCGGGACAGATCGGCCAGCCCGGCGTAATGCGTTGAGTGAATATGGTCGGCATCAAACAACACGATCGCACCGCCTGGCGCACCGGGTTGTCGCCAGCTTTGCACGATCGAATCTGCCACATCTGCGGCCTGCTGCCAGCGGGCTGTTGTCATACCGGTTCCTCCAGCGTCATGCTGAGATCAAACAGTTGCGCGGTGTGCGGATGCTGGATGCGGCGGGCGCGCAGATCGTCAGCGCTCAGTTGCTCGACCATCTCGCCATGCTGCATCACGCCAATGCGCTGACACAAATGCGTCACCACCGCGAGATTATGTGTCACCATAATGTAGGTCAGTTTACGCTCGCTGCGAAGATCGCTCAGTAGATTAAGGATTTCCGCCTGTACCGATACATCGAGCGCCGAGGTGGGCTCATCCAGCAGCAGGACCTCCGGCTCCGCAATCAGCGCCCGGGCGATCGCCACACGCTGACGCTGCCCGCCGGAAAGCTGGTGGGGATAGCGAAAACGCACCGCCGCAGGTAGACCAACTTCACTCAGCGCCCGGCTGATGCGTTGTTCAGCACGATCGAACTGATGCACCAGCAACGGCTCGTGCAGAATGCGGTCAATGGTCTGCCGCGGATGCAGCGAGCCAAACGGGTCCTGGAAGACCATTTGAACCTGGCGAAAAAAAGCGCGGCTGCGTTTGGCGCCCAATGCCTGACCGCCAAAGATCATATTGCCCTGCCAGTGTTCATTCAGCCCGGCCAGCGCTCGCAGAATGGTGGATTTACCGGAACCGCTTTCGCCAACCAGGCCGAAACTCTCGCCATTAGCAACAAAAAAGCTGACGTCTTTTACCACCGTAAGCGAACCAAAAGAGATACGCAGATTATCAATTTGAATCATGTATTTTGCCTGTTGAGCTAAAATCCGCCCCCTGCATTGCAACCCGCGCGATAAATCGCGCAATACCTGGATGCGGCATTAATCCCGCCACGCCGCATCACGCTGCAGCACCGGTAATCGATCGCGCGGATGGCGCAGCGACGGCAGGCAGGCCAGCAACCCGCGGGTATAGGGATGCTGCGCCTGTTGCAGTTGTCCGGCCGCTAACTGTTCGACGATACGCCCGGCATACATCACCGCCACGCGATCGCAAAAATGCGACACCAGCGGCAGATCGTGACTGATCAGGATCAGTCCCATGCCACGAGCAGACACCAGGTCGTCAATCAGTTTGAGGATCTCCGCCTGTACCGTGGCATCCAGCGCACTGGTAGGTTCATCCGCAATCAGCAACTCCGGGTCCGGCGCCAGCATCATGGCAATCATCACCCGCTGGCCCATCCCACCAGAAACTTCATGTGGATAGCGTTTCGCCACCGATTCGGGATCGCGGATTTTTACCTGTTCCAGCAAGCCAATCGCGGCCTGCAGCGCCGCCTTTTTGCTCCCCCCCTTATGTTCGCGCCAGGCTTCGGAAATCTGCTGACCAATCGTCATCACCGGATTGAGCGAATATTTCGGGTCCTGCAAAATAAAACCAACGCGCTTGCCGCGGATCTGACGTAGCACTTTTTCGCTGGCGCCGCGCAGGTCGATGCCATCAAAACGCAGGACGTCCGCCGTCACCGCCGCGTTGCCTGGCAGCAGTTGCATCAGGCTGCGTGCCGTCAGCGATTTGCCGGAACCGCTCTCGCCGACAAGGGCAAACTTTTCCCGGCCAACGCTAAAACTGACGCCGCGCACCGCTTCAAAGGTGTCGGCGCGGTTGCGAAAGGCAATGCGCAAATTTTCAATTTCTACCAGCATTTAGCGCTCCTTCGGATCGAGCACGTCGCGCAGACCGTCGCCCAGAAAGTTGAACGCCAGCGAGGTCAGGAAAATGGCGATGCACGGCATCAGCGGCACCCACCACTCGCTAAACAGGAAACGACGCGCAGTGGCAATCATCGTGCCCCATTCCGGTGAAGGCGGCTGAGCGCCCATACCGAGAAAGCCGAGGCTGGCGGCGGTGATAATGATAGAACTCATGTCAAGAGTGACGCGCACAATCAGGCTCGGCACGCACAATGGCATGATATGGCGCAGAATAATACGCAACGGCGCTGCGCCGGTCAGACGGCTGGCGGCGATAAAATCACTGTTGCGGAACTGTAAGGTCTCCGCCCGTGCCAGACGCGCATAGGGCGGCCAGGCAGTCAGCGCGATGGCCAGAACCGCACTCTCGACGCCCGGTTTCAGCGCGGCAACAAACGCCAGCGCCAGAATCAGGCGCGGGAAAGCGAGGAAAATATCCGTCAGTCGCATCAACGCCTTGTCCACAATCCCGCCTGCATAACCGGCGATACAGCCAATCAGCAGGCCGAGCGGCGCGGTCAGCACCACGACCGCGATCACCATACCAAGCGTGGTACGTCCGCCATAGATGATTCGCGTCCAGACATCGCGGCCCAGTTCATCGGTTCCGAGCCAGTGCGCCCATGACGGCGCCGCAAGGCGATTAGCCAGATGCTGCGTTCCTGGATCAAACGGCGTCAGCAGCGGCGCAAACACCGCCAGAAGTAACATCAGGAAAATGACCAGCAGCCCCGCCATCGCCAACGGGTTGTTACGCAGGCTGAGCCACAGGCGATAGCGACGGCCCCATACCGCCTGGCGGCGGTTCGCTGGCGTGTCATCAAGTAGCCAGTCACGAGAAAAGAAGATCATTTTACGCGCGGATCCCAAAGTCGATAGAGAAGATCGGCCAGTTGATTAAGCACGACATACACGGTGCCGACCAGCAGAGTGGCGCCAACTACCGGGTTCATATCAGCGTTCATCAACGAAGTGGTCAGATACTGTCCGAGCCCCGGCCAGGAAAAAACGTTTTCCGTCACTACCGCGCCCTCCAGCAGCCCGGCGTAAGTCAGCGCCAGTACCGTCACCAGTTGTACCGCTACGGTGGGAAAAGCGTGGCGCCAGATCACCCGCGCCGCAGACAATCCTTTGGCGCGCGCGGTGATCACAAACTCGCCGCTAAGGGCATTGAGCATAAAGGTGCGCGTCATCCGCGTGATGTAAGCCATGCTGAAATAGGCGAGGATCAACACCGGCTGGGCCATATGCGCCAGCGCATCGCGAAAGGCGTCATACTCACCCGCCAGCAGAGAGTCGATGGTAAGAAAGCCGGTGACCTGCGGCACCATATCCTGCCAGATAATGTCCTGACGTCCGGGTCCCGGCGCAATGCCCAGCACGGCGTAGAACACCAGCAGGCTAAGTAACGCCAGCACGAATACCGGCAACGAATGGCCGGCGAGACACACCACGCGAATGGTCTGATCCACCCAGCTACTTTGTCGCACCGCCGCCCACACGCCGAGTGGGATGCCGATCAACGCGGCGATAATAATCGCCGCCGTCGCCAGCTCCATGGTCGCCGGAAAGAAACGCGCGATATCGGTAGTGACCGGATTGGAGGTCAAAATCGATTTACCGAGATCGCCATGTAACAGCTGATTGAGGTAATGACCAAACTGGATGTAAAGCGGTTGATCCAGCCCCATTTCCGCACGCACGCGTTCCACTACCGATTGCGGGGCGTTATCACCGACCGCCGCCAGCACCGGATCGGTGGGCATCACGCGACCAATAAAAAAGGTCAAAACCGACAAGCCGAACAACGTCAGCACCAGGCTGCTCAGGGTGCTGACGATCTTTTTCAGTAACTGCATCAGGCTTTTTTCACCTGCTGATACGGCCACTGCTCCAGAACGGTCATGTGGACATCGCTGATATTTTTGCCAACGGCGACGTTTTTGGTTTTCTGCATCATGTAGATAAACGGACTCTTCTCACGCCCCATCTGCTGAAGCTGGTGATACAGCGCGATACGTTTGGCCGGGTCGGCTTCGTGCAGCGCCTGTGCGGTGAGTTTGTTGAACTCATCGTCAGACCAGCTACAACGCCACGCCAGCGTGCGGTTGCGCGCGTTATCGCTGTTGTCGGTGTTAACGCAGAAGGCTTCAGTATTGGAGTTCGGGTCGAAGTAATCCGCGCCCCACGCGGTGAGCGCCAGCTGATGCTGACGAGCGCGCATTTTGGTCAACACCTGGCGGTTCTCAGCAGCAATCAGCGATACCTTGATGCCAATCGCACCCAGTTGGGTCTGAATCGCCTGTGCGATATCCGGGTACGGCTGCATCGAGTAGTGATCGAGGGTGATGGCAAAACCGTCCGGATAGCCCGCCTCGGCCAGCAACGCTTTGGCTTTGGCAACGTCTTTATGGAAAGGGGTATCATCCAGCGCCGCCGGGAAACCGCTCGGCAGGAAGCTCTGATGAGTGGTGAAACTCATCGACAGAATGTTCTTCTGGATGCTGTCATAATCCAGCGCCCATTTCAGCGCCTGCCACACCTGCGGTTTTTTCAGGTACTCATTACTGGTGTTGCACGACATCAGCATGATAGCCGAAAGCGGCTGCGTCACCAGCGAGATCGCAGGATCGTTTTTCACCTGTAACAGTTGTTCGGTGGTCAGGTCGTAAGCTGCATCCACGTCGCCTTTTTTCAGCATTAACGCCTGTGCTGCCGGGTCAGTGATGTGTTTGAGGATCACGCGTTTGATTTTGCTCTGGTCCGCGAACTGCGGGCTGAGTTGCAGAATCACGGTTTCACTGGCTTTCCAGGTACGCAGGGTAAAAGCGCCAGAACCCGCGCTGTGCTGTTTCAGCCAGGCGTTGCCGAAGTCGTTATTCTGCTGATTTGCCAGGCAGGCTTTCTTCGACACAATGCTGCCGACGGTGGCCGACAGACAATACAGCAGGAAGGTTTCAGCCGCCGGAGCGCCCAGCTTCATCTCCAGCGTATGGGTGTCTTTCGCGGTCACCAGTTGGGTGACGTTATCTTTAGTGAAGCCAAACTGGTTGATGATAAACGCCGGGCTTTTATCCAGTTTTACGATACGTTCGATGGAGAACGCTGCATCTTCGGCGGTGACGGGGGTACCATCGGCGAATTTGGCCGTCGGGTCGATATGGAAGGTATACACGCTGTTGTCGGCATTGACCTCCCAGCTTTTTGCCAGGGCGCCAATCACCTTATCCGGCTGTTGCGGGTCAGGCATCACCAGCTTCTGATACAGGTTGCCGCAAATCTGCCCGCCAGTGGCTTCGAAACTCTCGTGAGGATCGAGGCTGGTCATATTATCCAATTGCATCGCCATCACCAGCATACTGGGCGGAGTGGCGCCAAAGGCGGAATTGAGGCTGAGATACGAAAGAAAAGGTACGGCGGTGCATCCTACAAGAAAACGTCTTCTGGTTACCATATCAACTCCAATTCATTGATTATTATAATAAAAAAATATCATTTGCTGTTTTTTTGTCTTGACATTCCCGCCGTGCGGGGGGATTAATAACAGGCATTAACCTTTTGTTTCATGTGCGGCCGCTCGCCCTGTTTTGGTGCATCCTGCCCTACTAACTGGCAGCTTTACGCTTTCCCCTGAATAAGCAACGGATACAACATGTCTGACTCACCTAACGCCAAGCAGATTGCCATTCCGGTTTTTGATGGTCACAACGATGTCCTGAACAAACTGTGGCAACACCATCAACCCGATGCGGTGAAGGTCTTTTTCAACGGCAGCGCATCAGGCCAGATGGACTTTCCCCGCATCCGCCAGGGGAATATGGCCGGTGGAATTTTTGCCACCTGGGTGCCGTCACATCCGTCAGTTGCAAGAAGTACGCCAGATCTCTCAGATTTTCCTCAGGAAATTATCAGCAGTGCACGCGATGCGACCTTCTCTATGCTTGCGTTATTGCTGCGTATTGAGCAGGCGTCAAACGGTCAGGTAAAGATTTGCCACAGCGTGCGGGAGATTCGTGAGTGCATGGCGAAAGGGGTGCTGGCGACGGTAATGCACATTGAAGGGGCGGAAGCGCTGGATACGCACGGCGAGCTGCTGGACATTCTCTACGCCAGCGGGTTGCGCACCCTTGGGCCGCTGTGGAGCCGCCCGAACCAGTTTGGCGAAGGTGTGCCGTTTCGTTATCCCTCCTCGCCGGATATCGGCAATGGACTGACCCCAGCGGGTAAGCAGCTGGTACGCGACTGTAACCAACGCCGCATCATGGTGGATCTGTCGCATATGGATGAAAAAGGCTTCTGGCAGACGGCGGACATCAGCAATGCGCCGCTGGTGGCAAGCCACTCCAATGCGCATGCATTGAGCGCCCAGTCGCGTAACCTTACCGACCGTCAACTGGCGGCGATTGCCGAAACCCGGGGTTTTGTTGGCGTGAACTTTGCCGTACCGTTCCTGCGTGAAGATGGCGATCGCCACGCCCCTACCACCGTGGAGGCTATCGTACGTCATGTCGAATACCTGCTGGAGAAAGTCGGTGAAGATGGCGTCGGCTTTGGCTCCGACCTCGATGGCGCGACAATGCCCGGCGATATAAAAGACGTAGCCGGTTTCCCGAAGGTAGTGGAGGCACTGGCAGCACGCGGTTATACGCAAAACCTGCTGGAGAAGATTTGTTACGGTAACTGGTTGCGTGTGCTCGAAGCCACCTGGGGCGAATAAACCATGCGATTGCGGCATATTGAAGTGTTTCAGGCCATAGTGCAGACCGGTAGCATCAGCGGTGCGGCACGCCTGCTGAATGTGTCGCAGCCAAATGTCAGCCGGGTGTTGAATCATGCCGAGCAGCAGCTTGGTTTTGCGCTGTTTGAACGGCGTACCCAGGGGATGATTGTCACCGCGGAAGGGCGGCGTCTGCTGCCGGAAGTGGAAGATCTGTATCAACGTTTACAAGCCATTACCCAGTTAACGGAGCAACTGCGGCACGGCGAAGGGCAGACGGTACGCGTCGGCGCCGCGCACGCTTTTGGCCAGATGGTGCTGGCCCCGGCGCTGGTGACCTGGCGTCAGCAGGCTGCGTCGGTCAGCGTAGAACTGGTCACCGAACACTTCAGCACCCTGTGCCGCGGCATTCTCGACAACCAGCTCGATTTCGCGCTGGTGTTTGGTCAGCAGGCGGATGCAAACCTGCTGGCGGAACCTTTATTCCAATCTTCGATGGTGGCGTTGTTACCGCTGGCTCACCCGCACAACGAACCGGTCACCCTCGAATGGCTGTGCGCTAATAACCTGCTGATGATGCAAAACCAGGACCCGCTGGGACGCGTGCTGCATCGCGCGTTGCGCGATAAAGGGTTAAATCCTGGGGTTTCGCTATCGATAAAAACCTACTCGGTGATTGCCGACATGGTACTGGCGGGCGGTGGCGTGGGGATTGTCGATCTGTTCACCGCCTGTCGCTATGCCGATCAACTGAAGCTGTTACCCGTAGCACAGCCGCTGCCGTTCGAGGTGATGCTGCTCAGCCGACGCGACCGACCTCAGTCACAATCGACCCTGCAGCTGAAGCAGGTGATCCGTAATAAGTTGTGGGAGATTGCGCGGCAATGTGAATCCCAGTTTTTTACGGTTAAACCGTAGGGGTTTACGGGTATCGAATGTGTGCCGTTAGCCACAGGCTATTGCACTTCATTATCCGCGTGACGACAGAGAATTCCGCCATAACGGGAGATTTAGCTTCCTGTTTTCATTACCAATACGCAATACCTGACGCGACGGCCCTAAGGCTGCGCATAAAGTTGAATAAACGCCGCGGTCGCGGTGCTGACTGCTGATTCCAGTTGGGCCGTATCGGCTGGAACAGGATCCAGACCCCACATAATCCGTTCGACAATCCCCGCCTCACATAGCGCTTTAAAATGCAGAGATAATGCCCGCGTGTCTCCCTGACGCAGCAACTTTTTCTCCATAAGCCCGCTGATGACCTCGCCAATATGCAACAACGTTTTTTTCGGCCCTAATTGATAAAACAAATTTGCCAGCTCCGGAAAACGCCCCGCCTCGCCGATGATCAGCCGGTTGAGCGCCACGATATCTGCTTTAGTGACCAAATCCAGATAAGCCATCCCCAGATGATGCAAGGTGTCAGACAGACTCTGGCTTGTCTTTGGCGCATCCAGCAAACGCTCCACCCAGCCTTTACCCGCCTCGATGATATAGGCCTCGAACAGCGCTTCCCTGGATGAGAAGTAGTTGTACAGCGTCACTTTGGAACTGGATGCCTCCGCAGCGATCGCTTCCATGGTGACCGAGGCAAATCCCTGAGTGACAAATAATTTCCCGGCAGCCATGACAAATTGCAGGCGGCGAGCTTCTGTTTTTTTACGCATTGTGTTTTCTGCTCCCTCATTTGTGAACGACATGGTACAGAAATGTTGATCTTTTATCTATACTGTGAATAAAGTAAACGGAGTCGTTCATTTATCTTTTGGAGACGGCCTGTGCATTGCCAGACCGGGCCCCGGTACCTGTCCACTACACCACCACGCGACGGAGGAGTGCTGTGAGAAAAAATCAACCCTTCAAGCCATCGGCCGACACGTTGGTGGATTGCCTGTTGCTGCGATGGATTGCGCCACAACTTAGCCAGGATGCGCAGTTCATCAGGTCAGGGCTTGCTATCTACGTCCGGGGCAGCGCACTGCTATCCAGTTTCACACTCACAATAACAAACGCGCGTTTAACCGCCAGAAAACTGACAACGGCCTGCACACAATGCTGGCAGCACGGCTGGTTCATCGCTATCTCACCTGCAACCGGAGTTCATCATGAACACACACCAACATGCTTACACTGGCCAATACATTAATGGAAACTGGCGTCCCGGCGCATCGGGCACCCCACTCATTGACATCAATCCTTTTAATCAATCAGTGCTGACCGAAATAGCCCAGGCCAGCCAGGCCGATCTTGACGAGGCCTATCGCAGTGCCGCCATCGCACAAAAAGCCTGGGCCGGGACGAGTGTCGCCCACCGTAGCGCCGTGCTGCTTAACGTCGTGCACATCATGGAGCAGCGTCATGACGAAATCGTCGACTGGCTAATTGCGGAATCCGGCAGTACCCGAATCAAAGCCGAAATCGAATATGCATCCGCGCGCGACTGCACCTTCGCCGCCGCGATGTTGCCGGGGCGTGTACAAGGCATCATACCGCCCAGCGATGTGCCTGGCAGGGAAAATCGAATCTACCGTTCCCCACTGGGTGTTATCGGCGTCATTAGCCCCTGGAATTTTCCGTTGCACCTGTCAAACCGTTCCGTCGCGCCAGCGCTGGCCCTGGGGAACGCCGTTGTGCTCAAACCTGCCGAAGATACCCCGGTAACGGGCGGCCTGTTGCTGGCCAGCATTTACGAACAGGCGGGTTTGCCTCCGGGTGTACTGAATGTCGTCATTGGCGATGTGCAGGAGATTGGCGACGCCTTCACGCTCCATCCCGTCCCTCGTCTGATTTCCTTTACGGGGTCCACGCGGGTCGGCAGGCATATTGGCAAACTGGCGGCGACGGGGCCGACGCTCAAGCATGTCGGACTGGAACTGGGCGGCAATGCGCCCTGCGTCGTGCTGGACGATGCGGATATCGCTCTGGCGGTTGATGGTGCCATCGTCGGACGTTTTTTGCACCAGGGGCAAATTTGTATGAGCAGCAATCGCATTATTATCGATGCCAGCATCTACCCACGATTCACGGAAGCTTTTGTGGAACGGGCGCGCCAGCTTAAAGTCGGCGATCCAAACGAGCCGGACACCGTGATCGGCCCGTTGATCAACCACAAACAACTAAACGCCGCGTTATCGCGTATTCAGTCCGCCCGTCAGGCTGGGATCGCGCTGGCGCTGGGCGGCGAGGCCGATGGCTGTCTTCTGCCGCCGCACGTTTTCATTGATGTACCAAACCACGCCGATCTGGCGCAATCCGAGCAATTCGCCCCGATAGCCCCGCTCATTAAGGCCGACAACGAAGCACATGCGCTGACATTAGCCAACGAAACTGAATTTGGCCTGTCCAGTGCGGTGTTCACCCGGGATGAAGGGCGCGGCATGCGCTTTGCCCGGCAGATAGAAGCGGGAATGACGCACATAAACGACATTTCGCCTAACGACGATCCCTACTGCATGTTCGGCGGAGAAAAAAACAGCGGTCTGGGCCGCTTTAACGGTGACTGGATGATCGCCGAATTTACGACAGAACACTGGATAAGCGTACAGAACTCGCGCCTTTCTTACCCATTCTGAACATGACGCGAAACCCATAACCATGATTAATGGAGCGTAATATATGAGCCTGCAATTTCCAGATACACCCGAATTCACCGGTCTTTACAAACCCAGTCGCGTGGAAGCCAGCATTGTCGACCTTGAGGTGGAGGGCACCATCCCGGAGGCCATCAACGGCACCTTCTATCAGGTAGCTCCCGATCCGCAATATCCTCCCATGCTTGGCAACGATATCTTCTTCAACGGCGATGGTATTGTCAGCGCATTTCGCTTTACAGGCGGGAAAGTCAGCCTGAAACGACGCTATGTCGAAACCGAGCGCCTGAAAGCACAACGCCGCGAACATCGTTCCCTGAATGGGGTTTATCGCAACGTCTACACCAACGATCCCCTGGCGGCCTCGAATAATACAACGGCGAATACCACAGTGATTACACACAATGGTATTCTGCTGTCCATGAAGGAAGACTCGCTGCCCTGGGCGTTGAACCCCGATACACTGGAAACAATCGGTGAATGGGATTTCAACGGGCAGATTAAATCCGCAACCTTTACCGCACACCCCAAACGGGACCCGGATAACGATGCGCTTCTCTGCTTTGCGTATGAAGCCAAAGGCGACGCCACGCCGGACATCGCCTATTTCGAAATCAGCGATACCGGGGAGCTGACCAGGGAAATCTGGTTCCAGGCCCCCTATGCCGCCATGATCCACGACTTTGCCGTCACGCAAAATTACGTCATTTTCCCGATTATCCCGTTGACAGCAGATCTTGAACGCATGCGCAAAGGCGGGCAACACTTCCAGTGGCAACCTGACCTGCCGCAGCTTTTCGGTGTCCTGCCGCGTAACGGCTCGGCGCAAGATATACGCTGGTTTTATGGGCCGGTGAATGGCTTTCAGGGGCATACGCTCAATGCTTATGAAGAGGGCAATAAAATTTTTGTCGATATGCCGGTCACAAACGGCAACGTCTTCTATTTTTTCCCTCAGGCCGATGGCGCCGTCCCACCGCCGGAATCCCTGAAAGCCGCCTTGATGCGCTGGACATTCGACCTGGACGCCGAAGACCATGATGTTGTGCCGCAACTGTTGACGGCCACGCCCTTCCCCTGCGAATTCCCACGCTGTGACGAACGCTATAACGGCAAACCTTATCGTTATGGTTTTACGCTCGCCTACGATCCGCAGTTGCCCTTTGATTCGGCAACGCTGGGCGCCCTTCCGTTCCAGTTTTTCAACCAGTTAGCGCGTATTGATGTTGTCACCGGGAAAAGTGAAATGTGGTATCCAGGCGATGCGCAGTGTTTCCAGGAGCCAGCCTTTATCCCGCGCAGCAAAGATGCGCCAGAAGGTGATGGATGGGTTGTGTGCGTCATGAACGACCTTCGGGCGCACACCTCTGAGCTACTTATTATGGATACTGCGCACTGGGTACAGGGTCCGCTGGCCAGAGTCAAAATTCCCTTCCGTTTACGCATGTCGCTACATGGTAACTGGTCCGGAGACTAACCCCTGGCGGAATACGCAGCCATGATAAACAAACGGGCCTGACCCCGTCGTTTAACGATACGGGGGATTGACCGTCCGTACCTTCCGGGTTTGTCGGAGAATCATCCGGTAAACCCGGTCAAAGGTGCTGGCAGGTATCCGTTGGCGGATCAGCGAAAAACGCCGGGAGTGGGAAACAAAACGAAAATCCACACATTAACTCGTTGAGTTAAAAAATTTTTCCGCTCTCCCCGCGGGAAATCCCACCGGGAGAGCGGCTAATTACTGACGAGGAATGCGCTGTTCCCAGCAACGATGCCAGACAGATTGATCGTTGTGCGTGACCGTCATTTCCCCGCTAATCAGGTAGTCGTCTTTGTCGCCGCGTAGCGTCAACGCGACATCCGCCTGCGTCCACCAGCCTTCCCGGCCAATCTTCATCGTCTGGGTAAGCTGGTAGCAGGCCGACAATGGATCCTGGTTGCAGATAGTCAGCTCGCGGCGCAGGCTGTGATCTACCGTGGTGTCGATATCATCAAAGCGATACACCCCTTCCCCGAATACCCCACCTACGCCCTGCGTGACGCAGATCCAGCTATCCGTCACCACATCATAATGCAACTCGCGATCCACCCGGCCTGGACTTAACACCGTCAGCGGAGTATCCGGCGCCGTTTCCGGATGCGGGTTGGGGCCAGGGATCGTAGCCAGACTATCGCACACCGGCAGATGCAACACCGCCCGCGCGAGATCCAGCGTCAGCGTCGCCGCCTCCGGCATGGGCCAGACCATAGGCCAGAAGGTGGTCGCCAGCGCGATACGCACCCGGTGTCCGGGGGCAAACCGCCAGGCGATGCCATCTAACTGCACCTCAACATCAATGGTTTCCCCGGGCGTTAATGCCTGCGCCTGGTGTTGCCCCTGATGATGACAGAGATTGACCCAACCATGAGTGATGCGTGTCACCGCCCCGTCCGGGGCGACATCCGACAACCGGACATACAACATGGCCGCCGGTTTATCGCTCTGCAGCGCCACCCGAAAACGCGGGAAGCCATAAATAGTCAGGGGAGCATCCAGCGGTGCGCTCTCAAAACAGGTCGCCTGGCCGTCGTCGATACGCTGGTCCGGCGGGCTTTCCCCCAGAACGCCCGCCCCCATCCACTCGCCGCCCATCAGTCCGTGGCTTTGCGGGGAACATATCGCCTGCCAGCCTGCCTGTGCGTCGGGCTGAAGCGCGAGGCGGCCATGTGCGGGATACCAGGCCATCTGACGCGCGGCATCGGCGGTGTCGCAATCCACGGCGACCCATGTGCCACTCGCCGTCGGGCGACTGGCGGCAGGCGGCTGGCTGTCATTCAGCCAGACCTGGAGGCGCGGCCCTGCCAGTGCGTCGTTGTCTTCCCCCTTCAACCAGTGATTCCACCAGCGCACCGCTTCCTGAAGGAAACCTATTGCTGGCGCGGGCGTACCGTCCTGCGGATAGATATGGGCCCAGGGACCGATTATCGCCCGACGCGGCACCGTCAGATTATCCATCAAACGAAACACCGCATTGCTGTAGGAATCCGCCCAGCCACCGACCGCCAGGACCGGGCACTGAATCGCCGCCCAGTCCTCCCCGACGGAACCATGTCGCCAGTAGGCGTCTTTGTGCGGGTGTTCCATCCACAACGCCGGGAAAAAAGGCATGTTCTCCAGGCGCTCACGCCAGGCATCGAACCAGCTATCACCCACCAGCGCCGGGTCCTGGGGTCGGCTCTGGTAGGCCAGCATGATCCCGCCCCACCACAGGTTGTCGTTCAGCAGGCAACCGCCTTTGTAGTGGATATCGTCGTTATAACGGTCATCCGTGGAGCACACCGTAATGATCGCTTTCAGCGCCGGCGGGCGACGTGCCGCCAGTTGCAGGCAATTAAACCCGCCCCAGGATTTGCCCATCATGCCCACCGCCCCGCTGCACCAGGGCTGGCGGCTTATCCAGTCGATAACTTCCAGTGCGTCTTCCTGCTCCTGAAGCAGATATTCATCAGCCAGTAAACCATCGGATTCGCCGCTACCGCGCATATCCACGCGCAACACGGCGTACCCATGGCCCGCGAAATACCCGTGCATGGGTTCATCGCGGGTACGGGTACCATCCCGTTTGCGGTACGGGATATATTCCAGAATCGCCGCCACGGGTTGTGGGCTGTCGGGGAGCCACATCCGCGCGGCCAGCCGGGTGCCATCGGCCAGCGGGATCCACACGTGTTCACTGACTGTGACCGAATAAGGGAAGTGGGTAAGGATTTTTTTCATGACGCGCCTGCCAGTAAATTATTGCCGCCCCGCTTCCCCAGCACATCATCCAGCCAGGTGGTGCGCATTTCAGGCACCGAGGTCAGCAGTTTTTCAGTGTAAGTGTGCATCGGCGCGCTAAAGACATCGCTGGTCGCGCCCTGCGCGACGATGTTGCCCTGATACATCACGGCAACCTGGTGAGCGATGCGTTTTACGGTGCTCAGGTCGTGGGTGATAAACAGATAGGACAGCCCCAGTTGCTCCTGTAAGCGGCGCAACAGATTCAGCACCTCTTCCGCCACCAGCGGGTCCAGCGCCGAGGTCACTTCATCACAAATGATCAGATCCGGGTTGGCGGCCAGCGCACGGGCAATACAGACGCGTTGTTTCTGGCCACCGGATAACGCGCCTGGCGTGCGTTCCAGTAAGGTTTCCGGCAACTCCGTCAGGCGCAGCAGTTCCCCGACCCTGACGCGCACCTGTTTTTTGTCGAACCCGAAATAAAACACCAGCGGGCGGCCGATTATCTCCAGCACCGTCTGGCGCGGGTTCAGCGCGATATCCGGCAACTGATAAATCATCTGGATACGGCGCAGCGTTTCTTTATCGCGCTGTTTGTAGTGATTCGCCAGCGTGGCCCCCTGAAAGCGCACCTTGCCCTGAGTTTCATTATTTAAGCCGCACAATGCGCGGGCCAGGGTGCTTTTGCCGCTACCGGATTCACCAATAACCGCCAGCGTCGCGCCCCGAGTCAGGCTCAGGGAAACGTCATGCACCACGGTTTTACCGCTGTAGCTGGTACTGAGCCGCTCCAGCGCCAGCAGTGGTTGCGGGTCTGATGTTTGCGCCTGGGCTGGCGCCAGCGGGTGGGTGCGTTCACTCACCAACTGGCGTGTATAGGCTTCCTGGGGTTGCTGGAGGATTTGCCCGGCCGTGCCACACTCCACCTCCCGCCCCTGACGCAACACCATAATGCGGTCGGCGATTTGCGCCACCACCGCCAGGTCATGGGTGATATACAGCGCCGCCGTGTGGAATTCACGCACCAGTTTGCGCAGCATCACCAGTACCTCAATCTGGGTGGTCACGTCCAGCGCGGTGGTCGGTTCATCCATCACCAACAGATCGGGCTTGCAGGACATCGCCATCGCCGCCATCGCGCGCTGGAGCTGCCCGCCGGAAAGCTGGTGCGGATAACGTTTGCCAATATTTTCCGGGTCCGGGAGATCCAGCGCCCGGAACAAGGTCACCGCCCATTGCCAGGCCGCCTCTTTGCTCATCAGCTTATGGCGTACCGGTCCTTCGCATACCTGCTGGCCAATGGTAAGCGAGGGATTAAATGCCGCCGCCGCGCTCTGCGCTACATAAGCCACGCGTTTGCCGCGAAAATCGCGTTTTTGCGCGGAAGACAGCCCCAGCAGATCGGTGCCATTGATACAGACTTCCCCACCGCCGAACCGGCAACCGGGGCGCGCGTATCCCAACGCCGCGAGGCCGATGGTGGATTTCCCCGCGCCAGATTCGCCAATTAGCCCCAGAACCTCGCCAGGAAGCAGCGTCAGGGAAATGTCCTGCACCAGCGGTAAGCCTTCGTACGTTTCGATACGCAACTGGCGCATCTCAAGAACAGGTTGCGTCATAATTCCCCCCCGACAGAAAGGTGCTGGCGGGTTAACAGCCAGTCCACGACCAGATTTACGCCAATGGTCAGCAACGCGATAGCCGCCGCCGGATAAAGGGGCGCCAACAGGCCGAAGTTAATCGCCTGCGCGTTGTCGCGCACCATACTGCCCCAGTCGGCATAAGGCGGTTGAATGCCCAGCCCCAGGAAGCTCAAGCCCGCGATAAACAAAAACGTAAAGCAAAAACGCATGCCGAATTCCGCCAGTAACGGGGGAATCGCGTTGGGCAGGATCTCTTTACGCAGTACCCAGCCAATCCCCTCCCCGCGCAGGCGAGCGACTTCGACATATTCCTGGCACACAATGTCCTGGGCAACCAGGCGCGCCAGGCGGAACACACGGGTCGCGTCCAGCAAGGCGATGGTCGCCACCAGGACCGGAATGGAGGTGCCGAGCACCGACAACACAATCAACGCCAGGATAAGCACCGGAATAGACATCAGGGTATCGACGATACGCGTCAGCAAGACATCCACCCAACGGCCATAAATCGCGGCCGTAAAACCGGTGATAATCCCCAGCAGAAACGAGCAAAATGTGATGATCAGCGCGATAGAAATAGTGGTGCGCGCGCCAAACAACAGGCGGGAAAGCATATCGCGCCCCAGGCTGTCCGTGCCAAACGGCAAACCCGCCGCCGACTGCATCCAGACATCACCCACCTGCGCGGTTTCACTGTGCGGCGCGATCCAGGGCGCGAACAACGCGGCGACCAGGTTCACGCCAATAATCGCCAACCCCAGCATAGCCGACAGCGGTATACGCCATTGTCTCACTCTGTTCATGAAGACCTCGCGTGACGTAAACGAGGGTTACACCAGATAGCCAACAAATCCGCCAGCATATTCAGGATAATATAGGTGCCGCCGAAAATCAGTCCACACGCCTGCACTACCGGCAGGTCGCGCCGGGTAACGGCATCCACCATGTACTGACCCACCCCCGGGTAGACAAACACCACTTCCACCAAAATGACCCCTACTATCAAATAAGCCAGGTTAAACGCGATAACGTTAATAATGGGCGCCAGCGCATTGGGCAAGGCATGGCTGAGAACAATGCGCCATTTGGGCAGCCCTTTGAGCAACGCGGTTTCGATATAGCTGCTGGACATGACCGCCCCGACCGACGCTCGCGTCATGCGCAGCATATGCGCCAGCACCACCAGTACCAGCGTGAGCATCGGCAATGTGCAGGTGTACAAACGCTGGCCGAAGCTCACTCCTGGGGCGACTGTCGCCAGGCTGGGAAACCACGCGAAATGGATAGCAAAGAACATCACCAGCAGGTAGCCGACAAAAAACTCCGGTACCGAAATACTCAGCAACGTCAGATTATTAGCCAGACGATCAAACCAGGAATCGCGCCAGATAGCCGAGGCTATCCCCAGCACCATAGCTAACGGGATAGCCACCACCGCCGCATACCCGGCCAGGAACAGGGTATTCTCCAGACGCGGCAGTAACACTGCGCTGACAGGCTCATTATTCGCCAGTGACACCCCCAAATCGCCGTGCAACACCCCGCCCAGCCACTGGAGGTAACGCCATGCGGCGGGTTGATCCAGCCCTAACTGGCTGCGGAGCGCCGCGATGGTTTCCGGAGTACCGTTTTGCCCCAACAACGCGCTGGCGATATCTCCCGGCAATAATTCGGTGCCGAGGAAAATCAGCATTGATACCAGCCACAAGGTTACGATCCCCAGCAACAAACGCTGGATTATCAGCTTTTTCATCACGCCTCCAGCCAGACCCGTTCCGCAAGGCGGCCACCCATAAAGTTAAACAATGGATGCGGTGCGATACCGCCGACCTTCTTGCTGGCGGCATCCAGATAATCACCAAACAGGGGGATCATCGCCCCTCCGTCGTCACGGGCAATGCTTTGTAGCTCACCATAAATTTCCGCGCGTTTGCGGTCATCCAGCAACGAGCGCGCCTGGAGCAGCAATGCGTCGAATTTTTCATTTTTCCAGTGGGTGTCGTTCCACTTCGCCGTGGATTGCCAGGCGGTGGAGAACATCTGGTCGGCGGTAGGCCGCCCACCCCAGTACCCCATACAGAATGGCGCTTTCATCCAGACATCGTCCCAGTAGCTGTCCGCGGGCTGGCGTTTGATGCTGACCTGAATCCCTCCTTTTTTCGCCTGATCCTGGAACAGAGCCGCCGCATCCAGCGCCCCGGCAAATGCCGCATCCGATGAAGACAGCTCCACGGCCAGACTATCCATTCCGGCTTTTTTCAGGTGGAAACGTGCTTTGTCCGGGTCGTACACCCGTTGTTCCAGCGCGTGATTAAAGAAACGATCGGTTTTCGGAATGGGGTGATCGTTGCCCAACTGGCCGTAGCCGCGCAGGATGGTTGACAGAATTTTTTCGCGATCGATGCCGTACTTAATCGCCAGACGCACATCATTGTTGCTGAATGTCGGGGTGCGGCAATCCATCAGGAAGGTGAAATGCTGCCCGCCGGACGAGCGCACGATATTCAACGCAGGGCTACGTTTGAGGAAATCGACTGTTTTGAAGTCCACACGGTTGATGGCGTGCACCTGGCCTGAGATCAACGCATTGGTTCGCGCGGTGGCGTCGTTGATGACCAGCACTTCCACCGCGTCGACAAACGCGCGGTTCGGCTTCCAGTAATGGGGGTTGCGCTGGAATAACGAACGTACCCCTGGCTGGTACTGGCCGAACACAAACGGGCCGGTGCCAATCGGGTGCGACCAATCATTAAAACCATTGGGCACCACCAGCAGGTGGTAATCCGCCAGCAGATAAGGCAAGTCGGCATTGCCGCTATCCAGGGTGAGCGTAATTTCGTCCGGTGCGGATTTCACCAGGTTAACAATGCTATCCAGTTGCGTTTTAATGGCGCTGCGCGACTGGTCGCCACGGTGTAAATTGATAGACCAGAGAATGTCATCCGCATCGAGTGTTTTACCATTATGGAATGTCACATCTTTACGTACTTTAAACACCCACTCTTTCGCGCCCGGTTTGGCTTCCCAGCTTTCCAGCAGTTCCGGCACCGCCTGGTTATGTTCATCAATTTCCACCAGGCCATTCATCAGCATATAAGCCTGGTTTAAAGGCACCCAGTCGGTAAACAGACGTGGGTCCAGCGTATCGCTGGTATTCCCGCCGGACATCCCCAGTTTCAGCGTGCCACCTTTTTTTGGAACGGCATCGGCGGCAAAAACATTCAGAGGAGAAAGAGAAAACGAACTACCAATCCCCAGTGCTGCGGCGCCGGTGATAAAAGACCGGCGGCTCAGACGCCCCTGTTGAAATAATTCCTGCCAATGGGAGTGACTCTCTTTCATTTATTTTTCTCCGTGAGTTATCAGTCTGCTTTACGCATCTCCTCTGCATCGTGGAGTGTCGCAATTATGATTTATATCAAAATGTTTTATGACTAATGCATGAATTTTTCGTATCAGACTATGCAAAAAACAGGCGGCAGAACACCCCTGAAAACGTTATTTTCATCGTAATGATTTATACAAAAGGAATTAGGTCCGGTGGAATTACATACGGTCGTCGGGTTAATTGGGGTATTCTGCTACCTGTTAGCCTATGCATTAGTACAAATGCGTAATCTACAGATAGATTCTGACATTTATGCCATTCTGAATATTATTGGCGGGGTATGCGGACTTTATTCCCTCAGCCATGATTTTAATCTTGCCGCGGCAATTTCACAAAGCATGTGGTTAATTTTCACCCTTATTGGTATGCATACTTCACGCAGAAGACGCAGCATAGTCAAGGATAAAAAAACTACCGGATAATGAATAACCTTAATAAACAAAAGTCTATCATTATAATTAAATGCTTTTACTGCCCGCGTGGACATATAAGAAAGTAATGATATTTCCACTACGCTATCAGGGGTTTATTTATCTCAGCGGAATGATTCCTGACAGATAAAACAAGGGGTTTAACGCGACTGATATAACGCGTTAATCACCTGGCGAATAACCGGCTTGAGATAACGCTCTTTCGGAGTCATCAGGAAACATTTCCCCGCCGCGCCCAGTTTGCCAGGCCAGGCGGGGACCAGTTCCCCGCGGGTAATCTGGTCTTGTACTAATCCTTCCCATCCCAGCAGAATGCCATCCCCCTGAACCGCCGCCTGCACCAGAAAAGGGTAGTTATTGGCCCGCCAGCACTGGCGGGGGAAAAAACCAGGCACTTGCTGGGACTCGAACCATTCGCGCCAGCCAGTCCATTCCCGTTGCGGGTCGTCCTGAACCAGCAGCGTAAATCGCAATAAATCTGCGGCGGAGTCGAGCGGCCCCATTTTCGCCAGATAGTCCGGCGCACACATGGGGTAACAGATTTCGTCAAATAATACGGTCGACTCCAGCCCTGGCGGGGGTTCACGGAGATAAAAAATCGCAAGGTCAAACTCGGAAGTACGCAAATCGGCAAAACTATCGGAAATGCGCATCCGCACTTGCAGGTCCGGCAGCTGGCGATGTAGCGCCGCTAACCGGGGAGATAACCACAGAGAGCTCATCGCGCTGGTACAGGCGATAGTCACCAGGGGCTGACCATTCCAGCCCATCACTTCCGCCGTCGCCTGGGAAAGCGCCGCCAGTTGTGTCCGCACCTGGGCGACGTAAGCCTCGCCACGCGGCGTCAGCAACACCCGACGCTGCGTGCGCAGGAACAATTTGCAGCCAAGCATCTCTTCGAGCTGGATTATCTGTCGGCTAATGGCGCTTTGCGTCAGATTCAATTCAAGGCACGCCCGTGAGATATTCCCGTAGCGCGCGACACACTCAAAAGCAATCAAGGTATTAAGCGGCGGTAATGGTTCAATTTGCATAGTGATATTCCAGGTGACACCTTCTCAGGCCAGGTATTTCTGATAATGGCCGTCTGCGGCACAGAGATATCTATCCCCATCTTGCGTAGCTGAGAAAGGGTCTCGAATAACAAGTTGCTTTTCGTGGTGCCAATCATACGCGGAGACAGGACATAACCGATAACACTTATTACCATGCGACCCGCATTCAGTTTCACCAGGCGGGCAAGATGTTTTCCGCAACAGATGCTAATCCCCTTCTGGGGTAAAAAGCTCACTTCTCAGGGCGGCGGGCGGCGCCAGCCGGGAAATCCCGCCTGTAATGCCGTTCAGTTAAGGATTGGTTGACCACGATTGATTTTATCCCTGTACTTGCCCGCCAACCGGGAAAACGGCACAACCGGTTAGTTGTAGGGCGCCTCAAAGACCTCAATCATCCGCATTCTCTTACGCTGCAAATCAGAGACAACATCAACGCCAGGAAGCTCAGCCGGTTTGGGAGGTACTGCGTGCAGACGATGGACTAAAAACAGACGAAAAAGTCCGGGAGTGGGGAAATTTTTGTGGGATGCGCTGGAACGAAAAAAGGACCCGAAGGTCCTTTTTCATAGACTTACAGATAACTGCGGCTATCTGTAAATCAAAATCTGGAGCGGGAAACGAGACTCGAACTCGCGACCCCGACCTTGGCAAGGTCGTGCTCTACCAACTGAGCTATTCCCGCTTAATCTTCGTCTTTCAAGCTGCTTCTGCGTTAACTACTTTACCGCAACCTGAAATCCTGTCATCAGGATGGTGCTTTCAAATTTTTGGAGCGGGAAACGACTCTAAAACCTAATTCATTGATTTTAAAAATCTTTTCCATCACCCCCATAACAGGATGGGCAGAATTATGAACGAACTCCGGAGTGATAGCAATACCTGTTCTCAATTTTTTTGCACGACAGCCTAAATTACAACCAGTTACAACAACCTCGGTCGTTCAACCTGGACTAACGTCTACACACCTGGCCATCCAGAGCTAATTATTGTGGAGCGAAACGTGGGACGAGCGCTTCTTTCTCATAGCCTGTCTGTTCCAGCCTTGGCCCAAGCATGGTGAGTTCATTGCACTGACAGGGCATCTCGCTGAGAACGAGCGGCATGGCAGTCTGTCCTTCATCAAGCTAGCCATGTGTGTACAGAAGGCCAGAGCATTGTGCGAGCAGGCAACCCGGCCTTCCGGGAGGCCGCACGTTATTTGTCTGATTACAACAATATTGTCGAAAAACAGTTCAAGGAGGAGTTCTTCGTGCATCAGGCTTTCCTACCGATGGGGTTACGGGCACACTGGATGACTCACCGTTTCATTAGTACCCGGATAAAGCCCGCACGATACAGGAATAGGCCGGAATGAAAGATGTGACGTTTACGCCTTCCGTGGCGGACCAGTTGCCTTATCTGGATATCGCCCAGGCATTACGGATAAGATTAATCTGCGGGGACGTGAGGGTAGAACTCCAGATCGGCAGTAGCCGCGAAATCTCCGCCGCCACGTAAGCGCATCACTACCAGGCAACTCTGAGTTTCTGGAGCGCGAATTATTATGCCCCGAATACTTATTGCTTCGGCGTTCGCCTGGATCCCGGGAAATGGACGCACAACCCTGACAATTCGCTCTGGCTAAGTATACCCCGAGTTGAACCAACAAACCCAGGCCGCGATTACCACGCTCTCGTTTGAGCAACGCGGGCATATTTACCAGTAGATGCAACGCGAGCTACTGGCCCGTTCCCCGTATGTGATTGTCCTGCAAGGCCGCAGCCTGATCGGAATACGCGAAAATGTGCAGGAATATATCCAGGGGTTTAACCCGGATATAGTGTATTACAACCGGGTCCCGAAATAACGCCTGGTGCGCTATCATTCTTCCCCGCCCTCCAGCCAGCGTGGATCCCCGACCGTTTTACCCACCTGTCTTGCTACATTGCGAACGCGTTCGCCAAGCTGGCTGACTTCCTGTTCTGTCGCGATGGATGACGGGAATGTCAGGCAAAATGCCAGCATTTCGCCGGTATGCGGATCGCGCACAGCGCTGCTGACTGACGCTGCGCCAGGGACGGATTCATTAATGGCCGAGGCCCACTGGCGATGACGAATAACCTGAATCTGCTGTTGCAGAGTTGCCAGTGACATGGATGCCTCTCCATTGGGTGTCAGAATCGGGCGATACTGCGTTTCCAGCTCGTTGTCGTTCAGGTAGGCCAGCAAGGCACGTCCGGTGGATGTCCCCCAGGCGGGGGAGCGGGTCCCCGGATGGGTAATTACCCGCAGGGCGTGCATACCGGGCATCACCCGCAGCACCAGCACATCCTGCCCGCTTAGCATGGAGATATAACCGGTGTGCCCGGTTTGCTGGCACAACGGCTGCAACATCTGTTCAATATGGTCGCTGAGGTTGGAGTTATGACGCACCAGCCAGGTAACTTCCAGCAGCAGCAGGCTGGGCTGATAGGCCCGTGTCCGGCTGTCGCGCTCCAGAAAGCCGGTTTCGGATAATTGTTTCAGTAAGCGGGATGCAGTGCTCTTTGGGTAACCAAGGTGTTCTACCACATCGCTCACAGTGACACTGCGCTTCAGACGGCTCATCAACTGAAGAACCGCTGCTGTGTTATTTAGTATGCTCATGCACATCTCGTTAATAAGGAACCTGGGCCGCAAGGCCAATACATCCGCATAATAACCGTCTGAGCGCGTCTGTATCGGCGTTGCAGCGAGCGTAGTTTATAGCATGTAATTGTCGGTACATGGAGAAAGTGTCTCAGGTGTTGGCTCCCGTTTCGTCCATTTCAGGTCATCCATCCAGGCTGCGCACTATTTTTGCGATATGGCCAGATAATGCACACACCAGTATTTATCGGGCGTCCATGCTGAGTCAGACATACACGCACAATTTCAGTGCACCACTCGCTCTACATTAGTGCAATGTCTTTGAATTACAAATAAAAAAATATCATGACAGGGACAAAAACACCTTGACGGGTTTTTGCTCACCGCTTTATGTTAAGAACATAAAAAATAGAACATGGTTCCATAAAATGGAACAAAAAAGGGATGGAATTCAGTCTTTGCTGGCAGGCCGTGAGCTAATGCGTCGCACTATTGTCTCCGCTTGGTATCACGTCTTGCGGTAACCCTGTGTTCGTTCCCCGGATAACGTCAGGCCACATGCCGTGGCTACAGATACACACAACTTCGCTACCTTAACCGTTCGGGGGTTAAATGAATAAACGTCTTTTGATGGTGATTGCAGGAGCATTTTCTGTAACCAGTCTGGGTTTCAGCGCGGCAGGGTATGCTGCTGAGAATCTGAATATCGGCCTGGAAGCGGTGCCCGGTACGCTGGATCCGGTAAAATATACCGGGACTTACGAATCCGACGTGATGATGAATATCTTCAATACGCTGGTGTATTACGACAAAAATCTCAAAAGCATTATTCCAGGCCTGGCGACACAGTGGCAGGTTAGTCCGGATATGAAAACGTACACATTCACGTTGCGTGATGATGTCTATTTTCAGCCCGGGAAATTCCAGCAGGGCCGGAAAATGACGGCGGAAGATGTGCGCTATAGCTTGCTGCGCTCGGCAAAAGAGTCTGTCATGAAGCGCGCACGGATGATTCAGGACGTTCAGGTTATCCCCCCTAATCAGGTCAAAGTCACGCTTAACCAACCGAATGCCGCTTTTCTCGCAGTACTGACTGACGTGGGCAACGCCATTGTTCCTAAAGAAGAAGTGGAAGGACAGGGCAACAATTTTGGCCTGCACCCGGTCGGCACAGGGCCTTTCATGCTGAAGAAGTGGAATAAAGACGAGAAAATCAGCCTTGTCCGATTCGACAAGTATTACGCGCACAATGTGAATCTTGAGCATGTGGTCTGGAAGTTTATCCCTGATCTCAACATGATGACTAACGCCCTGTTAACCGGGGAAATCGACATCGCGACCAATATTGACGGCCCAAACCGTAAAGCGGTTCAGGACAGCCGCAATGCCCGGCTGATGTCGACACCTGGGTTAAATGTCACCTTCAGCGCCATGAATATGCAAAATGGTCCCACAAAGGATATCCGCGTGCGCCAGGCCATTGAGAAAGTGGTGAATGTGGATGACATCGTCAAAGGAATTTTCCAGTGGGGCGGAGGCTCCCGTTCGTACTCGCCTTTGCCGCAAGGCTCCTGGGGATACTGGACTGGCGCGTCGGAACAAGCGGTGAAGCCGGATCTGGCAGGCGCGAAAAAACTGATGGCTCAGGCGGGTTATCCACAAGGCTTTAAGGCAACACTGGTAACGCCGCAGGACCCGGATCGCATCAAGGCTGCGACTATCATGCAGCAGCAACTCCAGCAGATCGGTATTGATCTTTCCATCAAAAGCATGGAATGGGGCTCGTTTAGCGAATCCGTGTCAAAAGGGTTGCCGACGTTTTATAACCTGAGCTGGTCCTGGTACCCCGATCCTGACTTTTTCCTGTATCAGATGTTTAGCAGTAAACAGATTGGTTCGCTGGGGAATGGTCAGGGCTACAGCAACCCGGATGTGGATAAACTGTTGACCGATGCGGTAGGGAAAACGGGCGATCAGCAGGCACGCAGCGCGTTGTACCAGCAGGCACAGCAGAAGATCCTGGCTGATTCGCCACGCATTGAGCTCTGGACCAAAGACTTTGTGAACGGCGTCAACCGCAAGGTGGAAGGCTATCAGGTGTCTCCCGACGGGTTAATCCGTATCGTGACGCCAGACACGAACGTGACCATGAGCAAATAAGCAATGATCCGTTTTCTGTGTCATCGTGTGCTGCAAATGGTCGTGGTGCTGTTTCTGGTAGCGACTATCGTATTCCTGATAACCCGGATTATCCCCGGCGACCCGGCCGCCGTTATGCTTGGCCCGCAAGCCACTGTGGAAGCTGTCCATGAATTGAGGATGAAGCTGGGTCTGGATCGTTCGTTGCTTTCGCAATATCTGTTTTTTTTGCGGGATCTAGCGCATGGCGATTTGGGCTATTCCCTCTATTACGGCGAAAGCGTCAGTGCGCTGATTATGGAACGTCTGCCGAACACGTTGTTGCTCGGCGGCTTCGCGCTGGTGTTGTCGTTGCTGGTGGCCATCCCGGCGGGGATTATCTCCGCCGTGCGTCAGCACAGTCTGTTTGATTATGTGAGCGTGTTGCTGGCATTGATTGGCGTTTCCATTCCGGTCTTCTGGTTGGGATTACTGCTGGTGTTGCTGTTCTCCGTTCGACTGGCGTGGCTGCCCGCGACAGGCATGGGGGACTGGGACGAAGGGGCTATGGATGTGCTGCGCCATCTGATATTGCCCGGCGTCGCGTTATCCACGGTGCCGATGGCAACATTTGTGCGCATCACTCGTACCGCCATGCTGGAAGTTATCAACGCGTCTTTTATTCGCACAGCCAGGGCGAAAGGACTGTCGGAGTTCTCCGTGATTGGTAAGCACGCGTTTCGCAATGCGTTAAACCCCATCCTGACGGTGCTGGGGATTCAGATCTCAACCTTGTTGGGCGGCGCGGTTCTGACCGAAACCATTTTTGCCTGGCCGGGGATGGGGAGGCTCATTATCAGCGCCATTGAAAAACGCGATTTCATGGTGGTGCAAGGTACGATTATGTTCACCGCATTGATCTTTGTGGTGGTGAATACCTGCGTTGATGTGCTGTATGTGCTGGTCAACCCCCGAATCGATCTCAATGCCACACAGGGAGAACGTTGATGGACGCATTACGACGTTTCTGCCAGAACCGGATAGCGGTTATTGGACTGATAGTGGTTATCGTCATTGTGCTGATGGCATTGCTGGCACCCTGGATTACGCCGCACGACCCCAATCAAATGAACCTTGAGCGGTCGTTAAAAGGCATTGGTACACCGGGCGCATGGCTGGGGACAGATAATTTCGGGCGCGATATTTTAAGCCGCCTGATTTATGGCTCCAGGGTGTCGATTCTTATCGCGTTTACATCTATCGCCATTGGCGGGCTATTGGGCACCATGCTGGGCCTGGTGGCGGGGTATTTCGGCGGTTGGATTGATAATGCGGTAATGCGCCTGATGGATGCGCTGTTCGCATTCCCGTCGGTGTTGTTAGCCATTGCGCTGATGACGGTGCTGGGCGACGGGATGCTGAACCTGATAATCGCTATCTCGTTAGTGAATGTGCCCAACTTTGCCCGCATCATCCGCGGCGAAGCGCTGGCGATAAAACAGGAAAGTTATATCGATGTGGTGCGCACGCTCGGCGCGGGCCACGGGCGGATTATTTTCCGCCACATCCTGCCGAACACTATCGCCCCGCTCATTGTGTACGGCACCATGAGCATTGCGGGAGCGATTTTATCAGAAGCCGCGCTGAGTTTCCTGGGGCTTGGTATTCAGCCTCCCACGGCGACCTGGGGCAACATGCTGCGCGATGGGCAAGAGTTTTTGCGCATTGATTCCACGCTGACGTTGAGCGCCGGGCTGGCCATCCTTATGACCGTTTTAGCTTTTAACCTGGTGGGTGACGGGGTGCGTGAAGCCCTGGACCCTAAAATGAAAAAATGAGGCCCATTGTGATCGACGCAATTAATAACATCGCGACAACGCTGCGTGACGAACTGGTCGGCGCTGCCCGTTTTATCCACGCCAACCCCGAACTCGGGCTGGAAGAGAAAAAAGCACAAGCCACGCTGGTGGCGTTGCTGCGCAACCATGGTTTTGCGGTGGAGACCGGGCTGGCCGGGATGGAAACGTCCTTTGTGGCAGAATTCAGCACAGGCCCAGGGCCGGTTATCGCTTACCTGTCGGAATATGATGCACTACCTGGCATCGGCCATGCCTGCGGACATAACATTATCGGGACGTCCGGGGCGGGCGCCGGAATTATTACGAAAAAAATCATGGAACAGCGTGGCCTGTCCGGAACGGTGAAGGTGTTCGGCACCCCGGCAGAGGAGATAGGCGTGGGTAAAATCCGCATGATTGAGGCCGGGCTGTTTCAGGGCGTGGACGCCGCGATGCTAATGCACCCTTCGGATACTGCAATGGCGGACGATATCTCGTTTGCCAACTACACCTTTGAATACCACTTTACCGGCAAACCCGCCCATGCGGCGGCTTATCCGTGGGAAGGACGTAATGCTCTGGCCGGCGTAATTGAAATGTTCAATTCAATCAATGCATTGCGCCTCCATATGCGCGATTTTTGCCGGATAAACGGCATCATCACAGAAGGGGGACTGGCATCCAATATTATCCCGGCCAGCGCGAAAGCCGTGTTTAACCTACGCGCGCTGGATGGTGACACGCTGAAAACCGTGATTGAAAAAGTCCACAACTGCGCCAGGGGCGCTGCGCTGGCGACTGATACTGAGGTGAACATCACACAGACCGGGCTTGGGACGAAAGAAATCCGCAACAACAAGCGTATTGTGTCGCTGATTGCCCATCATTTTGATAACTTCGGCATCCCCCACATCCCACGTGACCTGACGCAGGGTATCGGCTCCACCGATATGGCGAACGTCACGCACGAAATCCCGGCTGTGCAGTCGTATATCGGTATCGGGAACGCCGCCGGGGCAACGCATACGCTGTCGTTTGCAAAAGCGGCGGGCTCGGAAACGGGCGATCAGGCGGTGCTGGATGCCGCCCGGGTCATGGCGGCCACCGGGTTGCAACTCATGACGGAAAGCACCCTGTTGGCCGACGTACAAGCTGAATTCGCGCAACGCCGGAAGCCCATATGATACCGCTGCTGGAGATAAAAAACCTTACGGTCGATTTCGCCTCCGGCAAACGGCACGCACGGGTTATTGACGGGCTAAACCTGACGCTACAGGCAGGGGAAATTCTGGCGATAGTCGGGGAGTCCGGCTCGGGGAAAAGCGTGACTGCGCTTAGCGTGATGGGGCTGTTGCCCACACAGGCATCCCTGGGGAAGCAGTCGGAAATCCGCTTTAACGGCACTAACTTGCGCGGATTATCTCCGGCCAGAATGCGGGCGTTGCGGGGGAAAGATATCGCCATGATTTTTCAGGACCCGATGTCGTCGCTGGATCCGTGCTACACCATCGGCGAGCAAATCATGGAAACCCTGCTGGCGCACCAATCGATGAGTCGTATTCAGGCACGAGAGGAGGCTCTGGCGCTGTTGCGTCAGGTGCATCTGACTGACCCGGAACGGCGCATGCAGCAGTATCCCCATGAATTATCCGGCGGGATGTGCCAGCGTGTGATGATAGCGATGGCGTTAAGTTCCCGCCCGCGGCTATTAATTGCCGATGAACCGACGACTGCGGTGGATGTCACGCTTCAGGCGCAAATCCTGGCGTTGCTCCGGGAACTGAATACGACGCTTGGCATTGGCATCATCATGATAACCCATGATCTGGGCGTAGTGGCCGAGCTTTGCCACCAGGTGCTGGTGATGTATGCAGGCACTTGTGTGGAATACGCCAGTGTGGAAACTCTGTTTGATACGCCCCGCCACCCCTACACGATTGGGCTGATGAAGTCGCGCCCGACGCTACATCAAGGGAAACAGGCTCTGACACCAATAGAAGGTAGCCCCCCGGACTTATTCCAGCGCCAACCAGGTTGTCAGTTTGCCGCGCGTTGTCGCCATGTGACGCCCGCATGTCGGGTACGCCCCCCGGCGCTCACCATGCTGAATGCCGGGCATCAGGTTGCCTGTTTACTGGTTAACGAGAACGCCCTATGAATAAAGAAAAAATCCTCGAAGTGACGGGATTGCGGAAAAATTTCCGGGTCAATGGACGGGGCTGGTCTGCCACATCATCCCGGACGGTGACAGCGGTGGATGATGTGTCATTTAGCTTGTATCGGGGGGAAACGTTGGGGATTGTCGGCGAATCGGGATGTGGGAAATCCACCACTGCGCGCATGATTATTGGGCTGTTAACGCCCAGCGCCGGGCACGTACAATTTCATGGTGAGGATGTCCATCGCTGTGATAACACTGCCCGGCAAAACATCACCCGCCGCTTACAAATGGTTTTTCAGGACCCGTTCTCCTCACTTAACCCACGCCATAACGTCAATAGCCTGTTATCTGAGCCGTTTGCCATTCACTGCCCGCAGTTATCGCGTACCGAGGTGCGCAAGGCGGTGGTCGAATTGCTTGCGTTGATAGGGCTGGATGAGCAGGCGCTGAGCAAATATCCTCATGAGTTTTCCGGCGGGCAGCGTCAGCGGCTTAACATTGCCCGCGCTATCGCGCTACGCCCGGAGATAGTTATTTGCGATGAGGCGGTGTCCGCACTGGATGTGTCCATTCAGGCTCAGATCCTGAACTTGTTGAAAAAGCTCCAGAGCGAGCTTGGGATAACCTGGTTGTTTGTTTCTCACGATCTCAGCGTTGTGCGTTACATCAGCGATCGTATCGCGGTGATGTATCGGGGACGGATTGTGGAAATGGGGGATTGCGAAACCATTTACAACGCGCCGAAACACCCCTATACCCAGTCGTTGTTTGCGGCTATTCCCGCAGACCATCCTCGTAATAAGCAGCCCCGCCCGTTACGAAGTCATAATGAGTTGCCTGCGCCAGCGCCCGGCAGCCAGGGGTGCGCGTTTTATCAGGGCTGCCCGCGAGCGTCGGCACATTGTCAGGCGAGGGTCCCCGATGTACGGCTTGATGATGGCCGGCATGTCGCTTGCCACCTTTATGCAGATAATGCCATGGAATACTGATGAGGCTGAACGGGACAATGTGCCAGAAGATGGTCGGATACTGAGAACGTTGTCAAACCGTTCGGCCGACACGGCAGGCTGGCCGTTGCGGTCCGTTGTCCCGTAACTCATCAGTTCTCCTGCCGGACACACATACACATCTTTCTCCAGACCGTATCTGAAGTGCTTTTTCTGGTAATCATTCGGACCTGTGATACCCTGGAAGCATCATTTTAAGCAGGCGTACCAGGTCAATGGCGGAGCGACCATTATCAGAGCAGTAAAGATGGGCAACGGTATCGCGGATAAATTCAAAGTCGATGACGACATCGATTTTACGCACCAGATAGTCTTCAGGGGCCCGTTCTTCAAGGGACACCATTTAAAACGGGTATTGCTGCGAGGTGGGTTCTCTGAGCATTACGGTCAGCCCATAAAAATACTGACCTTATTAGGTAATAAGTTCCTGCTTTACGACCAGGACGCAATCTTAAAGGACTGAAAGGTTCTTTTTCAATGGAGGGTAGATAACGATGGACGTCTACAGAACCTGAATTGGAGCGGGAAACGAGACTCGAACTCGCGACCCCGACCTTGGCAAGGTCGTGCTCTACCAACTGAGCTATTCCCGCATATTTCTATGGTGCCGTGATGCGCATTTCTGCTTCGTCACGGGAGGCGCATTATACGAGAATTGGATTTACCTGCAACCCCCTGAGAGCAATTTTTTTCGTTTTTAGTTTAAGTGCCCACTTTATCATCAAATATGCGTTTAAATTGTCTGAATAATCAGCACATTCAGCAAAATCACTTTTTCCTGCTCCGCTAAAGGGGCAAAATCGCTCAGGTTTACAGGCGGATATCGCCCGCTAACGGTCAACAACGATGGCAATCCGGGAAATAAAATGAACAAAGCGCTTACCGTCCTGCTACTGTCCACATTTGCCGCAGGAACAGCAGCGGCGACAACGCTACATTTCGGGACCACAACGGCCAATCCGCCGTATGAAACCGTCAACAGTAAAAATCAGCCCACAGGTTTCGATATCGACCTGGCCAATGCCCTGTGCAGACAGATGCAGGCCACATGTAAATTTACCGCCCAGCGGTTCGATACGCTGATACCGGCGCTGCGCTTTAAGAAGTTCGACGCCATTATTGCCGGCATTGAAGTGCTTCCGATGCGAGAAAAACAGGTTGCCTTTAGCCACCCCTATCGTCAGGCGCTATCCGGCGTGGTGGTGACCGCAAAGGATGCCGCCCACACCTTTGCCGATCTGCAAAATAAAACGCTCGGTGTAGTGAAAGGGACGATTCATCAGCGCTATCTGCGGGATAAACAAAAAGCCATTCATGCGGTGCCTTACGAGAGCGACGAAAGTGCCTTAAACGCGCTGAAAGAAGGTGCGATCAGCGGGGTCATAGGCGATCAGGAAACCCTGAGCAAATGGCTTGAGGTTAACCCAGGCTACGCCATGATGGATCAACGCGCGACGGACCCGGGCTACTACGGAAAGCAGATCGCCATCGCAGTGCGTAAAGACGATCCTGAACTGCTGAATAACCTTAATGCCGCTCTGGAGACGGTCAAAGCCTCAGCGGAATTCCAGCAAATGGAACAGAAATGGTTTAAATAGCCGGGGATACCTCAGCGTTTGTGCCCCCGGCCAGGCCATTAAAGCTTAATAAAGTGCTCGCGGTAGTAGGCCAGTTCCGCGACCGACTCGCGAATATCGTCCATCGCCTGGTGTGTTCCCTGTTTCTTAAAACCGTCGAGGATTTCCGGCTTCCAGCGACGAGCCAGCTCTTTCAGCGTGCTGACGTCCAGATACCGATAGTGGAAGTAGGCTTCCAGCTCTGGCATATATTTAAACAAAAAGCGCCGGTCCTGGCCGATGCTGTTACCGCAAATCGGCGACTTACCCGCCGGCACCCACTGTTTGAGAAATGCGATTGTCTCCAGCTCCGCTTCACGCTCGCCCTGCGTACTCGCTTTCACCCGCGCCACCAGTCCACTACCGGTATGGGTACGCACGTTCCACTCATCCATCAGCGCCAGCTGCGCCTCCGACTGATGTACCGCAATTGTCGGCCCTTCCGCCAGAATATTCAGGTTTGCATCAGTCACCAGGGTGGCGATCTCAATGATGCGATCGCGTTCCGGATCCAGCCCCGTCATTTCAAGATCGATCCAAATCAGGTTGTTTTCATCTGCACTCATGTTATTTTCCACCCTTCTCACGTGACTATACCCTAAATAATTCAAGTCGCATCAAAGCGGCAAGCAAGCGACACATTCGTCAGGAACGAACTTGACCAGCCAAAAGCCGGCCTCCGGTGAGAGCATGGATGAGCCGAGTAATCCGCAGCCAATACCGAGGCAACTTGAAGGATGACGGGTATATATTCATCTAAAATAGCGTGTATCATAGATGTTTTGCCCCTACAGGGCGACCAGGAGCCAGTCCGATTGAGTAAAAATAAACTCTCCAAAGGCCAGCAGCGCCGCGTAAAGGCCAATCACCAGCGCCGCCTGAAAACGACTTCGGAGAAGGCCGATTTTGATGACAATCTGTTCGGTGAGAAAGCCGAAGGTATCGTCATTAGCCGCTTTGGTATGCATGCCGATGTTGAATCCGCCGACGGCAGCGTCCACCGTTGCAATATTCGTCGCACCATTCGTTCGCTGGTTACCGGCGATCGCGTCGTCTGGCGGCCAGGCAAAAGCGCGGCGGAAGGCGTGAATGTGAAAGGTATCGTCGAAGCCGTGCATGAGCGGACTTCCGTCCTGACGCGTCCGGATTTCTATGACGGCGTTAAACCCATTGCCGCCAATATCGATCAGATTGTTATTGTTTCGGCGATTTTGCCTGAACTATCGCCGAATATTATCGATCGCTATCTCGTCGCCTGCGAAACGTTGAACGTTGAGCCGCTGATCGTGCTCAATAAGATCGATTTGCTGGATCAGGAAGGTATGGACTTTGTCAACGCGCAAATGGACATTTATCGCGATATTGGCTATCGCGTATTGATGGTCTCCAGCCGTACTCAGGATGGCCTGAAGCCGCTTGAAGAGGCGCTCACCGAGCGTATCAGTATTTTTGCCGGGCAGTCCGGGGTCGGTAAATCCAGCCTGCTGAATGCGCTGTTGGGTCTGCGGGACGATCAAATTCTCACTAATGACGTTTCTGATGTGTCCGGTCTTGGCCAGCACACCACCACCGCCGCCCGCCTGTATCACTTCCCGCACGGCGGCGATGTGATTGACTCTCCTGGCGTGCGCGAGTTTGGCTTGTGGCACCTCGACGCGGAACAAATCACCCACGGTTTTGTCGAATTCCATGATTATTTAGGCCGTTGCAAATATCGCGACTGCAAACATGACACGGACCCAGGCTGTGCCATTCGCCAGGCGGTAGAAAACGGCGAAATCGCCGAGAGCCGGTTTGAAAACTACCACCGTATTCTGGAAAGCATGGCGCAGGTGCAGGTAAAAACGCGTAAAAGCTTTTCATCAACCGATGACTGACATTTAAGCTGGGCACCGTTAGAATCGTCCCCCTTTTTTCAGACCTCTCGCTAACAGGTGAGGTCAGGAACGACAAATCATGGCCTGGAGGCTACCTTGTTAAACGATCTTAAACTTTCACTGCAATACATTCTGCCGAAACTATGGCTCACCCGCCTCGCAGGCTGGGGAGCGCGCAAGCGAGCAGGCTGGCTGACAAAACTGGTCATCGACCTGTTCGTGAAATACTACAAGGTCGATATGAAGGAGGCGCAGAAGCCTGATACCGCCAGCTACCGCACCTTTAACGATTTCTTCGTTCGTCCGCTGCGCGACGACGTTCGCCCGCTAAACACCGATCCTGGCGTTCTGGTGATGCCAGCCGACGGTGTGATCAGTCAGCTCGGCACCATCGAAGACGACAAAATTCTGCAGGCCAAAGGCCACAACTACAGCCTGGAAGCGCTACTGGCCGGTAATTACCAGATGGCCGATCTGTTCCGTCATGGACACTTCGTCACGACCTATCTTTCACCGCGCGACTACCACCGCGTACATATGCCGTGTAACGGCATTCTGCGCGAAATGATCTACGTGCCGGGCGATCTGTTCTCTGTAAACCACCTGACCGCGCAAAACGTGCCAAATCTTTTTGCCCGCAACGAACGCGTCATCTGCCTGTTTGATACTGAATTTGGCCCCATGGCACAGATCCTGGTGGGCGCAACCATCGTCGGCAGCATTGAAACCGTATGGTCCGGCACCGTCACGCCGCCGCGTGAAGGGATTATTAAACGCTGGACATGGCCTGCTGGCGATAATGAAGGTTCCGTCGCCCTGCTTAAAGGCCAGGAGATGGGCCGCTTCAAGCTCGGTTCAACCGTGATTAACCTGTTTGCGCCGGGTCAGGTTAAATGGGTTGAGCAATTACAAAGCCTGTCAGTCACCAAAATTGGCCAGCCGCTGGCAATCGCCCCTGAAGCCGCTCCCCAGGACCAACCGGCTCCGCTGTCGGAAGAGGAAGTCCGCGCCGAACACGCGGCCAGCCCGTTGGTTGACGATAAACAAGACGAAGGTTAATTCCTGAGAAAAAAGGTTACGCCGTGCGCCTGATATACACTTTCCTGTTGGCCTTGAGCCTCAGTTTTGGGGCGTACGCTGCGACCGCCCCGGATGCTAAACATATCGCTCAGGAACTGGAACAGGCAAAGGCGGCGAAGCCCGCCCAGCCTGAAACCGTTGAGGTTCTGCAATCCGCCCTGAATGCGCTTGACGAGCGTAATGCTTCCCTTGAACGCGCTCGCCAGTATCAGCAGGTTATCGATAACTTTCCGAAACTCTCGCAAACCTTACGCACGCAGCTCAATAATCTGAGCGATGAGCCGCCTCAGATCGCCACCACCCTCTCCTCAGAGGCGCTGAACCAGGAGATTCTTCAGGTCAGCAGCCAGCTACTGGAAGTCAGCCGCACGGCCCAGCAGGAGCAGGATCGCGCGCGTGACATCGCCGACTCGCTCAATCAGCTACCGCAGCAGCAGAGCGATGCCCGTCGTCAGTTGAACGAGGTAGAACGCCGAATCGGCGCGCAAAACAGCAATACGCCGCTGGCACAGGCGCAAAACCTCGGCCTGCAGGCGGAGTCCGCGCGGCTCAAAGCCCTGGTCGATGAACTGGATCTGGCGCAGCTTTCCGCCAATAACCGTCAGGAGCTGTCACGGCTGCGCGCAGAGCTGGCGCAGAAAGAGAGCGAACAGCTTGACGCCCGGCTGCAGGCGCTACGTAATCAGCTTAACAGCCAGCGACAGCGCGAAGCGGAAAAAGCGCTGGAAAGTACTGAGCTCCTGGCGGAAAACAGCGAAAATCTGCCGCCCGACATCGTGAACCAGTTCAAAGTCAACCGGGAGCTTTCACAGGCGCTGAATCAACAGGCTCAACGCATGGATCTGATCGCCTCTCAGCAACGCCAGGCCAGCAACCAGACCCTGCAGGTGCGTCAGGCGCTAAACACCTTACGCGAGCAGGCGCAGTGGCTGGGCTCTTCCAATCTGCTTGGCGAAGCCTTACGGGCTCAGGTCGCCCGACTGCCGGATATACCGCGCCCGCAGCAACTGGACACCGAAATGGCGCAGCTTCGCGTACAGCGCCTGCGCTATGAAGATCAGCTCAACAAGCAATCACAGTTAAGGCAAATTCGTCAGGCCGATGGTCAACCGCTTACCCGCGAGCAGAACCGTATTCTGCAGGCCCAGATGCGTACACAAACCGAGTTGCTTAACTCGCTGCTGCGCGGCGGCGATACATTGATGCTTGAACTGACCAAGCTGAAGGTTGCCAACGGCCAACTGGAGGACGCGCTTAAAGAGATCAACGAAGCCACCCACCGGTATCTGTTCTGGACCTCAGACGTCAGCCCTGTCGGTTTTTCATGGCCGCTGGAAATCGTTCAGGATTTACGTCGGCTGATTTCGCTCAATACCATGAGCCAGCTCGGTAAAGCCAGCATCATGATGCTGACCAGCAAAGAGACGCTCCTGCCGCTCTTCGGCGCGCTGATCCTGGTCGGGTTCAGTATCAGCTCTCGTCGCCACTTCACGCGCTTTCTTGAGCGCTCCAGCGCCCGCGTCGGTAAGGTTACTCAGGATCACTTCTGGCTCACCTTACGCACCGTTTTCTGGTCGATACTGGTGGCTTCGCCGCTACCGGTCCTGTGGATGACGCTGGGTTACGGCCTGCAGGCCGCCTGGCCGTATCCGTTGGCCGTCGCCATTGGCGATAGCGTCACCGCCACCGTGCCGCTGCTGTGGGTGGTGATGATTTGCGCCACCTTCGCCCGTCCTGACGGCCTGTTCATCGCTCACTTTGGCTGGCCGCGCAATCGCGTCAGCAGAGCGATGCGCTACTACCTGATGAGTATCGGGCTGATTGTGCCGCTGATCATGGCGCTGATCACCTTCGATAACCTTAACGATCGCGAGTTTTCCGCCTCGCTGGGCCGCCTCTGCTTTATGCTGATTTGCGGCGCGCTGGCGGTGGTCACCCTGAGCCTGAAGCGCGCCGGGATACCGCTGTACCTCGACAAAGAAGGTAGCGGCGACAATATGGTTAACCGGCTGCTGTGGAATATGCTGCTCGGCGCGCCGCTGGTAGCAATGCTGGCGGCGGCGGTCGGTTACCTCGCCACGTCTCAGGCGCTGCTGGCCAGGCTGGAAACCTCGGTCGCCATCTGGTTCCTGCTGCTGGTGGTTTATCACATCATTCGCCGCTGGATGTTAATTCAGCGCCGTCGCCTGGCGTTCGATCGCGCAAAGCACCGGCGGGCAGAGATCCTCGCCCAACGCGCCCGCGGCGAAGAAGAGGTTCAGCACGCCAGCAGTCTGGAAGGTTCAATGGAGGCTGAGGTCAGCGAAATCGATCTTGATGCCATTAGCACTCAGTCATTACGTCTGGTGCGCTCTCTGCTGATGCTGATCGCGCTGGTGTCGGTCATTGTACTGTGGTCGGAAATCCACTCTGCGTTTGCTTTCCTGGAAAACATCTCGCTGTGGGACGTCACCTCAACCGCCCAGGGGGTAGAAAGTCTGGAGCCGATTACCCTCGGCGCGGTGCTTATTGCCATCCTGGTGCTGATTATCACGACACAACTGGTGCGTAACTTGCCCGCGCTGCTGGAGCTGGCAATCCTTCAGCACCTGGATCTGACGCCGGGCACCGGCTATGCCATTACCACCATTACCAAATATCTGTTGATGCTGATCGGCGGCCTGGTCGGTTTTTCGATGATTGGCATCGAATGGTCGAAGCTCCAGTGGCTCATCGCCGCTCTCGGCGTCGGACTGGGTTTTGGTTTACAGGAGATCTTCGCCAACTTTATCTCCGGCCTGATTATTCTGTTTGAGAAACCGATACGCATTGGCGATACGGTCACCATCCGCGATCTCACCGGCAGCGTCACGCGTATTAATACGCGCGCCACCACCATCAGCGACTGGGACCGCAAAGAGATTATTGTGCCGAACAAGGCGTTCATCACCGAGCAGTTCATCAACTGGTCGTTGTCGGATTCCGTCACCCGCGTGGTATTAACGGTGCCTGCGCCGGTAGATGCCAATACGGAAGAGGTATCGCAGATCCTGTTAACCGCCGCGCATCGCTGTTCGTTAGTTATTGATACGCCAGCGCCGGAAGCTTTCCTCGTTGACCTGCAGCAGGGGATACAGATTTTCGAGCTGCGTATTTTCGCCGCGGAGATGGGACACCGTATGCCGTTGCGTCACGAGATGCACCAGTTGATTCTGGCCGGCTTCCGTGAGCACGGGATCGATATGCCATTCCCGCCGTTTCAGATGCGTCTGGAAAGCATTGATGGCAGGAAAAGCAGCAGAACGCTGACATCAGCGGGGAAAACCAGTCGCACCGCCGGCAGCCTGTAAGTGTGAATCGGCTAATTGAACAGAGAGACCGCCGGTCTCTCTCGCAAAACCGCCTGTCCGCGGCGAAAGGGAAATGGGCTAAATATCAGGCCCGGTCAACGGTAAAAGACATTACCTCGCCGATACTTTCCGCGCCCAGCGCCAGCATCACCACGCGATCCACCCCCAATGCCACACCGGAGCAATCCGGCAGACCGGCTTCCAGCGCCGCCAGCAGGTTATAATCAATCGGCTGCTGAGGCAGGCCACGAGCCGCCCGCTTACGGTTATCCTGCTCAAAACGCTGCCGTTGCTCGCCCGCATCAGTCAGTTCGTGGAAGCCATTTGCCAGCTCAATGCCCTTGTAATAGACCTCAAAACGCTCTGCCACACGGTGATCTTCAGTGCTGATTTGCGCCAACGACGCCTGGCTTGCCGGAAAGTGATAGACAAATGTCGGACGATCTTTGCCAATATGCGGCTCAACGCCCATTGTAAAGAGCAACTGTAGCAGCGTATCCCTGTCGTCTTCCGTATCGGCGATATTGCTCAAATCCAGTTTCGCCGCCACCTCCCGCAACTGCGTTTTATCTGCTGACAACGGGTCTACTTCCAGGTACCGCTGGAATGCCTGCTGGTAGGAGAGGCTTTCCGCAGGCTGGCATTCCAGAACCTGCTGCAGCAGATCGTCGACTTCATTCATCAGTCGATACATGTCATAGCAGGGGCGATACCACTCCAGCATGGTGAATTCCGGGTTATGATGACGCCCCATCTCTTCATTGCGGAAGCTGCGACATAGCTGAAACACCGGGCCGCAACCGGCTGCCAGCAGGCGCTTCATATGGTATTCAGGGCTGGTCATCAGATACAAATTCAACCCCTGGGAATGGCCGGGGCCAACGAAACGGGTTTCAAACGGGACCATATGGATATCCGTCACCGTCGCCTGACTCATGCAAGGCGTCTCCACCTCCAGCACGCCGCGATCGGTAAAGAAACGGCGAATTTCCGCCATCACCGCGGCACGTTTTAACAGATTAGGAATGGATGCGCTCGGCTGCCAGCTTGCCGTTTCGCTCATGGTACTTTCTCCGATTTGAAACAAGGGCTCGAAGTCTACTCGTAACTGGCGAGTGAAACAAATTATGTGCAACGCCGCGAACATATTACATACGTTTAATTTATTGATAATCAGTAAAAACGGCAGAGAACAGCGAAAAAACCGCACGGAACGATAAAAAAATCGAACACGTCAATTTTCCCTGATGATCGTACGGCTATACTCCCTACCTATAAAGGAGAAGTAATACATTTTCGCCAATCCGCCGGCGGAATAAACAAAAACTGGAGGAATGTCGTGCAAACTTTTCAAGCCGATCTTGCCGTAATTGGCGCAGGCGGAGCAGGTCTTCGCACCGCAATTGCCGCCGCACATGCGAATCCAAATGCCAAAATCGCTCTAATTTCCAAAGTCTATCCTATGCGTAGCCATACCGTGGCGGCTGAAGGAGGGTCCGCTGCCGTCGCCCAGGATCATGATAGTTTTGAGTACCATTTTCACGACACCGTTGCCGGTGGAGACTGGTTGTGCGAGCAGGATGTGGTCGACTACTTCGTCCATCACTGCCCGCAAGAGATGACCCAACTTGAACAGTGGGGATGTCCATGGAGTCGTCGCCCTGACGGCAGCGTCAACGTCCGACGCTTCGGCGGCATGAAAATCGAACGCACCTGGTTCGCCGCCGATAAAACCGGCTTTCATATGCTACACACCCTGTTCCAGACCTCCCTCCAGTTTCCGCAAATTCAACGCTTCGATGAGCATTTCGTCCTCGACATTCTGGTCGATGATGGCCAGGCGCGTGGCCTGGTCGCGATGAACATGATGGAAGGTACGCTGGTGCAGATCCGTGCTAACGCGGTGGTGCTGGCGACCGGCGGCGCGGGGCGCGTTTATCGTTATAATACCAACGGCGGCATCGTCACTGGCGACGGGATGGGCATGGCGCTAAGTCACGGCGTACCGCTGCGGGACATGGAGTTCGTACAATATCACCCAACGGGTCTGCCGGGGTCCGGTATCCTGATGACCGAAGGCTGTCGCGGCGAAGGTGGCATTCTGGTCAACAAAAACGGCTACCGCTATCTCCAGGATTACGGCATGGGTCCGGAAACGCCCCTCGGCGAACCGAAAAACAAATACATGGAGCTTGGCCCTCGGGACAAAGTCTCCCAGGCATTCTGGCACGAATGGCGCAAAGGCAATACGATCCCAACGCCGCGAGGCGATGTGGTTTATCTCGATCTGCGCCATCTCGGCGAGAAAAAACTGCTCGAACGTCTGCCGTTCATTTGTGAACTCTCGAAGGCCTACGTCGGCGTCGATCCGGTGAAAGACCCGATTCCGGTACGGCCAACCGCCCACTACACCATGGGCGGTATCGAAACCGACCAGCAGTGTGAAACCCGCATTAAAGGCCTCTTTGCCGTGGGCGAATGCTCATCCGTTGGCCTGCACGGCGCTAACCGTCTTGGTTCCAATTCGCTGGCGGAACTGGTGGTCTTTGGTCGTCTGGCCGGCGAGCAAGCGATGCTGCGCGCAGCAGATGCCGGCGACGCTAACGGCGCGGCGCTGGATGCACAGGCCGCCGATGTCGAGAAACGTTTGCACGCCCTGGTTAACCAGGAAGGTAACGAGAACTGGGCGAAAATCCGCGATGAAATGGGCCTGTCGATGGAGGAAGGTTGCGGCATCTACCGTACGCCGGAGTTGATGCAGAAAACCATTGATAAACTGGCCGAGCTGCAGGAGCGCTTCCGGCGTGTGCGTATCACCGACACCTCCAGCGTGTTCAATACTGACCTGCTTTACACCATTGAGTTAGGACACGGCCTGAACGTCGCTGAATGTATGGCGCACTCAGCGATGGCGCGTAAAGAATCCCGCGGCGCGCATCAGCGTCTGGATGAGGGGTGCACTGAACGCGACGATGTCAATTTCCTCAAGCATACGCTCGCTTTCCGTGATGCCGACGGTAATACCAGCCTGGCGTACAGTGATGTAAAAATCACCACTCTGCCGCCAGCAAAACGCGTGTATGGCGCTGAAGCGGAAGCAGCCGAGAAGAAGGAGACGACGAATGGCTGAGATGAAAAATATGAAGGTCGAAGTGGTGCGCTACAATCCGGAAGTGGACAGCGCACCCCACAGCGCTTTCTATGACGTTCCCTACGATGAGCAAACTTCACTGCTTGATGCCCTCGGCTATATCAAAGATAACCTTGCGCCCGATCTCAGCTACCGCTGGTCATGCCGTATGGCGATTTGCGGCTCCTGCGGCATGATGGTGAACAACGTGCCAAAACTGGCCTGTAAAACCTTCCTGCGCGAGTACAGTAAGGGGATTAAGGTTGAAGCGCTGGCCAACTTCCCGATTGAGCGCGACCTGGTCGTCGATATGACCCACTTTATTGAAAGTCTGGAAGCGATTAAGCCATACATCATCGGCAACTCACGTACGACTGACCAGGGGCCAAACAAGCAAACGCCGGCGCAAATGGCGAAGTATCACCAGTTTTCTGGCTGTATCAACTGCGGCTTGTGCTATGCGGCCTGCCCACAGTTTGGCCTTAATCCTGAGTTTATCGGCCCGGCGGCGATCACTCTCGCCCATCGTTACAACGAAGACAGCCGTGACCACGGTAAAAAGGAACGTATGGCGCAGCTTAATGGCAAGAATGGCGTCTGGACCTGTACTTTCGTGGGCTACTGCTCTGAAGTCTGTCCTAAACACGTCGATCCGGCGGCCGCGATCCAGCAGGGCAAGGTCGAAAGTTCGAAAGACTTTCTTATCGCCACCCTGAAACCACGCTAAGGAGTGCAGTATGACGACTAAACGCAAACCCTACGTACGGCCAATGCCGTCCACCTGGTGGAAAAAGCTGCCGTTTTATCGCTTCTATATGCTGCGCGAGGGGACAGCGGTGCCAACGGTGTGGTTCAGCATTGTGCTGATTTACGGACTCTTCGCCCTGAAGCAGGGTGCGGAAAGCTGGGCGGGCTATATCGGTTTTCTACAAAACCCGATTGTCGTGATTCTGAACCTGATCACGCTTGCTGCCGCGCTGCTGCATAGCAAAACCTGGTTCGAACTGGCGCCGAAAGCCGCCAATATTATCGTCAAAGGCGAGAAAATGGGGCCAGAGCCAATCATTAAAGGGCTTTGGGTCGTCACTGCGGTCGTTACCGTGGTGATTCTGTTTGTCGCCCTGTTCTGGTAAGGAGGCTGGAATGATCAATCCCAACCCAAAACGTTCTGATGAACCCGTATTCTGGGGGCTGTTTGGCGCCGGTGGTATGTGGGGGGCAATTATCGCCCCCGTGATAGTACTGCTGGTTGGCATTATTATGCCGCTCGGCCTCGCCCCCGATGATGCGTTTAGTTACCAACGCGTACTGGCTTTTGCCCACAGTTTCATTGGCCGCGCATTCATTTTCCTGATGATTGTTCTGCCCCTGTGGTGCGGACTCCACCGTATTCATCACGCGATGCATGATTTGAAAATTCACATTCCCAACGGGAAGTGGATTTTCTACGGGCTGGCAGCAATTCTGACGATTGTGACGCTGGTCGGCATTTTATTTATATAAATCCGATTGCCGGATGACGCATTTATGCAGACTCCGGCCTTCACAGCGATCAAATCGTTATGCGCGAATCAATACGTTTAATGGGCACTCAACTTCAGCCCGATAATGCCAATCACAATACAGACGAGGCTGGTAATACGCAGCAGACTGGCAGACTCTCCCAATAAAATAATCCCCGTGACCGCGGCACCAACCGCGCCAATCCCGGTCCATATCGCGTAAGCCGTCCCCACAGGTAATGTTTTCATCGCCCACGACAGCAATGTCAGACTCACAACCATCGCAACAATCGTGATCGCGCTGGGTAACAGACGGCTAAAACCGTGGGTATATTTCAGGCCAACCGCCCAGACAACTTCGAGAAGACCCGCAATAAATAACGCTAACCAGGACATATGGCTCCTTTGCTGGAGTCGTCCCCGAATGTGAAGCGCTCACGGGTCGTCCCGTAAGGCAGATGATCGTCCGTGGAGATTATACACAATGCACTGAGGGAAGAAAGAACGGTACGACCAATGGCCGTACCGCCATGGTCTATTGCTGAGCTTTGGTTGCCGCGCCAGAAATTGCGCTACCACCTTCGGAAATATCCTGACCAATACCGCGCGTTGTATTGCATGCGGTCAATACAGAGGAAAGAACCAAAACCGTAAAGAACGCTGCAATTGTTTTTTTCACCATAATGTCATCCTTATTTACCCGTTTTTAGTTATCGTGCTCTATAAGCATAGACAATCGGCTCTGGAATGAAGGCAGCGCTACGTTTTTTAAGAAAAAAGAGATTAACGACAAGCGTCAGGGAGGAGGAATCGTTTATAAATCTGAATTGCCTGATGCGGAAAATGCGCTGGCAGTCAAGGGAAACACGCCCCGGATTCTGGATATCGTCGCCAGCGCCACAAACCATATTGCATTAACAGGGCGCCGCTCAGGAACAACACGACCAGACGTTTTATGGTGCGCTTCATCTTCCTGGCGACGGTTTCGCCAGGCAAAAGGCGCAGCATCGCGCTGCGCCAACCCGCTCATCGCGTAAATTACTTCACGCGGGATACATATTCGCCAGAGCGGGTATCCACTTTGATGACTTCGCCAATCTGCACGAACAGCGGAACTTTAACCACTGCGCCGGTAGACAGCGTCGCCGGTTTGCCGCCAGTACCTGCGGTATCGCCTTTCAGACCTGGGTCAGTGTCGACGATTTCCAGTTCAACGAAGTTTGGCGGGGTGACGGAGATAGGCTGGCCGTTCCACAGCGTTACGATGCATTCAGCCTGATCCAGCAGCCATTTGGCGTTATCGCCAACCGCTTTCTCGTCAGCAGCAAGCTGTTCGAAAGTTGAGTTATTCATAAAGTGCCAAAACTCACCATCGCTATAGAGGTAAGTCAGGTTCATATCAACAACATCGGCGCCTTCCGCGGAATCGGTGGACTTGAAGGTTTTCTCAACACGCGTTCCTGTCAGCAGGCGACGCAGCTTAACGCGCGCAAAGGCCTGGCCTTTACCGGGTTTCACAAATTCGCTTGCTTCAACTGCATAAGGTTCGCCGTCCAGCATGATTTTAAGACCGGCACGAAAATCGTTGCTATAGTAAGTCGCCATAAGGCCCTCTAAAATTTTGTTAATTGGTAGCTAAGCCACAAAATGGCGCATATTGTAACCCTAAATACCTCATCCAGAGAAGATTGGTTAACGCAACTTTCCGATGTCGTGACCAGTCCCGATGAACTGCTACAGCTTTTAAGTATAACTGCTGATGCAAAGCTGTTGGCCGGATACGATGCCCGGCGCCTGTTCGCCCTACGCGTTCCGCGGGCGTTTATCGCCAGAATGGAACCTGGCAATCCTGATGATCCCCTGCTTCGTCAGGTACTTACATCACAAGATGAATTCATCACTGCACCAGGATTCTCAACCGATCCCCTGCAAGAACAGCACAGCGTGGTTCCCGGTTTGCTGCACAAATACAAGAATCGTGCGCTGCTGCTGGTCAAAGGCGGCTGTGCCGTAAACTGCCGCTACTGCTTCCGTCGCCACTTCCCCTACGCCGAAAATCAGGGTAATAAACGCAACTGGCAGATGGCGCTGGAGTATATTGCGACCCATCCTCAGCTTGACGAGATTATCTTTTCCGGAGGCGATCCGCTAATGGCAAAAGATCACGAACTTGACTGGCTATTCACACAGCTGGAAGCGATTGCACATATAAAACGTGTGCGTATCCACAGCCGGTTACCAATCGTCATCCCGGCGCGTATTACCGATACACTCGTTGACCGGGTCGCCGCATCATCGTTACAGATATTGCTTGTCAATCATATCAACCATGCCAATGAAATTGACGGTGAATTTCGTCGCGCGATGATGCGGCTTCGTATGGCCGGCGTCACACTGCTTAACCAAAGTGTGCTGCTACGTGGCGTCAACAATAGTGCAAAAACCCTTGCTGACTTGAGTAACGCGCTGTTCGATGCCGGGGTAATGCCTTATTACTTGCATGTCCTGGACAAAGTTCAGGGCGCATCCCATTTTATGGTCGACGACGAAGAGGCTCGCGCAATTATGCGAGAACTACTGACGCTGGTTTCCGGCTATATGGTGCCAAAACTCGCGCGGGAGATTGGGGGAGAACCCAGTAAAACACCGCTGGATCTCGGATTAAAACAGCGCTAATCAAGTGGATCTGCCGGTTTTATCCGGCAGAGGAACGATGACCGGTGGACAAATGAAGGTCAGGTGCCACGCCTTATGATCGGGGCACCGAATGCCGTCAATTCGGGCACTTATAGACCTGGCCATTCATCTGGCTGTCTGTCGGGATAAAGCTCGACAGCAGATTCTGAGTCGGGCTGCTGACGCCGTAAATCACATTGCCGCCCATTTCCGCCGCATGGTTACGCAGCGCGTTTGCCGCACCGCGCATAGAACCGCCTTCATCGCCATTCTGCCCTGACAGCCAGTTACTTTGCTTACCGGTCGCGGTTCCTAATAACTGGCATTCCGAACCCGGTTTATCTTCAACAAAGCGCACATTCTGGCCACCAGAGGTCAGTTCGTTGCTGGTGCTGCAACCTGCTAACAATAATGCTGCGCCGACGATCCCTGCTACATATTTTATCTGCATGTTATTCCCCACGATCAATGAGCCGGACGCGCTGGCCCGGATGTACAACCTTATACTAAAAAGGTAGCAAAAAGAAAAACCCCCGAGCATTTCTGCCCGGGGGTTTCCTTATTACTAAGCGGTATAGCGCACGATTACATCATGCCGCCCATACCACCCATGCCGCCCATGCCGCCAGCAGCACCTAAGTCAGGCGCATCGGCTTTCGGCAGGTCGGTTACCATGCACTCGGTGGTGATCATCAGACCAGCAACGGATGCCGCATACTGCAGAGCAGAACGGGTCACTTTGGTTGGGTCCAGGATACCGAAGTCGATCATGTTGCCGTATTCTTCGGTCGCGGCGTTATAACCGTAGTTACCTTCACCGCCTTTCACGTTGTTAGCCACAACAGACGGCTCTTCACCGGCGTTGGAAACGATCTGACGCAGCGGAGCTTCCATCGCGCGCAGCGCAACTTTGATACCCACGTTCTGGTCTTCGTTCTGCGCAGTCAGGCCAGACAGTTTAGCGGCGACGCGAACCAGCGCAACACCACCACCAGCAACCACGCCTTCTTCTACCGCAGCACGGGTCGCGTGCAGGGCATCATCAACGCGGGCTTTCTTCTCTTTCATTTCAACTTCGGTCGCAGCACCAACTTTGATTACTGCCACACCGCCTGCCAGTTTAGCAACGCGTTCCTGCAGTTTTTCGCGGTCGTAGTCAGAAGTCGCTTCTTCGATCTGCTTACGGATCTGAGAAACGCGGCCCTGAATCGCCGCTTCTTCACCCACACCATCAATAATAGTGGTGGTATCTTTGTTGATAACAATGCGTTTTGCCTGACCCAGGTCTTCCAGCGTCGCTTTTTCCAGCTCCATACCGATCTCTTCAGAGATAACGGTACCGCCAGTCAGGGTTGCGATGTCCTGCAGCATTGCTTTACGACGGTCACCGAAGCCCGGCGCTTTAACCGCAGCCACTTTAACAATACCACGCATGGTGTTAACCACCAGGGTCGCCAGCGCTTCGCCTTCAACGTCTTCAGCGATGATAACCAGCGGTTTACCCGCTTTTGCTACGGCTTCCAGAACCGGCAGCAATTCGCGGATGTTGGAGACTTTTTTGTCAGCCAGCAGGATATACGGGCTTTCCAGCTCAACAGCACCGGTGTCCGGTTTGTTGATGAAGTACGGAGAGAGGTAACCGCGGTCAAACTGCATACCTTCAACGACATCCAGCTCGTCTTCCAGACCGGTACCATCTTCAACGGTAATCACGCCTTCTTTACCGACTTTGTCCATCGCTTCCGCGATCAGTTTACCAACGGTTTCATCGGAGTTAGCGGAGATCGTACCAACCTGAGCGATAGCTTTAGAGTCAGAGCACGGTACAGACAGCACTTTCAGCTCTTCAACCGCGGCCTGAACGGCTTTATCGATACCACGTTTCAGATCCATCGGGTTCATGCCCGCCGCAACGGCTTTCAGGCCTTCAGCGATGATAGACTGAGCCAGTACGGTCGCGGTGGTGGTACCGTCGCCTGCCGCGTCATTCGCTTTAGAGGCCACTTCTTTCACCATCTGCGCACCCATGTTTTCGAACTTGTCTTCCAGTTCGATTTCACGTGCAACGGATACGCCATCTTTGGTGATGGTCGGTGCGCCGAAGGATTTGTCGAGAACAACGTTACGGCCTTTCGGGCCCAGAGTCACTTTAACTGCGTCTGCCAGTACGTTTACGCCGCGCAGCATTTTCACACGAGCGTCGTTACCGAATTTTACGTCTTTAGCTGCCATTTTACTTTTCCCTTAAATTCGTATGTTCAGTGTCGTTCGCGGATTACGCTTCAACAATTGCCAGAATGTCGTTTTCGGACATGATCAACACTTCTTCATTGTCGATCTTCTCGGATTTCACCCCGTAACCATCGTTAAAAATCACGATGTCACCAACTTTAACGTCCAGAGGCTGCACGGTTCCGTTTTCCAGAATGCGGCCCTTACCGACAGCGATGATTTCGCCACGAGTTGATTTTGTTGCCGCAGAGCCGGTCAGAACGATGCCACCTGCAGATTTGGTTTCAACTTCTTTACGTTTGACGATCACACGATCATGTAACGGACGAATACTCATTGATAGCTCTCCTTTGAGAAAGTCATTATCAGTTATGGATGACGCCGGTCCGCACACGGTTTTCCGGCTAGTGCACTGAGAGATGGGGATGGGGTTTCACCGCTTCAAGGGGAAAACAAAAAAAAATTTGTCTCCGTGTGGCGAAATACGCAAATTCGCGCGCTCTCCCCTGGCGCCATAAGTAAAAGTGATTGTGATACCATCCTGTTTTTACCGAGCACAAGGTTGAATCATGGGTGGTTTAAAACAGGAGTTGGGGCTTGCTCAAGGCGTGGGATTACTGTCCACATCATTACTGGGAACCGGCGTCTTTGCCGTCCCGGCGCTGGCTGCCCTGGTTGCCGGCGATAACAGCCTGTGGGCATGGCCGGCGCTGATTCTGCTGGTTTTTCCAATCGCAATCGTTTTTGCAACGCTGGGCCGCCACTTTCCCAGCGCGGGCGGCGTCGCACATTTTGTCGCCATGGCCTTTGGCCCACGGCTGGCGCGCGTCACCGGCTGGCTATTTTTATCGGTGATCCCCGTCGGGCTGCCCGCCGCCCTGCATATCGCCACTGGCTTTGGCCAGGCGCTTTTTGGCTGGCACGATAGCCAGTTATTGCTGGCCGAACTGGGAACGCTGGCGATTATCTGGTGGGTTGGCTCGCGCGGCGCCAGCTCCAGCGCCAATCTGCAAACGCTGATTGCCGTATTGATTGTGGCTTTAATCGTTGCCATCTGGTGGCGCGGCGATATAAACCCAACGCAAATCCCCTTCCCGGCCCCTTCTGATATCAGTCATTCGCAGCTTTTTTCTGCGCTCTCGGTGATGTTCTGGTGTTTTGTTGGTCTGGAAGCTTTTGCGCATCTGGCCGCGGAATTTAAGCAGCCAGAGCGTGACTTTCCTCGTGCGCTAATGATTGGCTTATTGCTGGCGGGCTCCGTTTACTGGGCCTGTACCGTGCTGGTGCTGCATTTTCATGCTTTCGGCGAAGAGATGGCCGCCGCCGCGTCGCTGCCCAATATCGTGGTGCGCCTGTTCGGCGTTAAGGCGCTGTGGATTGCCTGCGTTATCGGCTACCTCGCCTGTTTCGCCAGCCTCAATATTTATATTCAGAGCTTTGCCCGCCTGGTCTGGTCGCAGGCGCAATACAAGCCAGACAGCTATCTGGCCCGACTATCGCCGCGGCAAATTCCGCGCAATGCCCTGAACGCGGTGCTGGGTTGCTGTGTAGTAAGTTCCCTGTGCATTTATGAGCTCAATATCAATCTTGATGCCCTGATCATCTATGCCAACGGCATCTTTATCATGATTTATCTGTTGTGCATGCTGGCAGGATGTCAGTTACTGCAGGGGCGTTATCGCATGCTGGCGGCGGTTGGCAGCGCGCTGTGTCTTCTGCTGCTGGCGATGGTTGGCTGGAAGAGCCTGTATGCATTAGTGATGCTGGTCGTGCTATGGCTGTTCTTGCCCCAGCGCAAGTTAGCCGTCAAACAACTGTAGGCCGGATGCGCATGGCGCTACCCGGCCCGGCCCGGCCAATGTTAGTCCCGACGATCGTCTTTGTGATCCAGGCGATCGCGCTCCTCGTCTTTACGCTGAAACTCACCTTCAAAGGTATCGCCACTCCCCGTTCCCGCGCTAAATCCTCCCCCGGGCATCCGGCTAAAACGCAGATATGGCATCAGCTTCATCGTCAGATGCTTCTGCACCGGTGGCAACAGCAGCAGTAAACCCAGGAAGTCGGTAAAAAACCCCGGCAGTAACAGCAGCAAACCCGCAATAATCAATGACACACTTTTGATCATCTCCGCGGCCGGACTCTCCCCGGCCTCTATTTTTTGCTGCATCAGCATCAGGTTTTTAAAGCCCTGGTTTTTCACCAGCGATATCCCGACGACCGAGCTAAAGATCACCAGAATCAGGGTCAGCAATACACCGAGCACATGGGCGACCTGGATAAAGATCGATATCTCAATATAAACGTATAAAAAAACGGCAATTAACGGAATCCAACGCACCGGCGTCTCCTTCATTAACGGACGCCAGTGTTGGCCCCCGTAGTCAAAAATGTGCTATTCGCATAGCAAAGATCTTGGGTCAAAACGCGGTTTTTCAATCATCAAAAAAGCTTATTTTTTTCAAGAATAGAAAAGCGGTGATACATTTCACAGATTAATAATTCTTATCAGATCCGCTACATAATAAGTGATCGGGACGACGGATATTCGCTATCATCAGAATATAATCGTGGGCACCAGGCTTGTTGATGAAATAATCTGCGGCCAGAAAATGCGTCAGATTCCATAAATCCTGCGTATTTGGTGAATTCATAGGCAGCTTGAGAGAGAAGGTTCACATGTTAAACCACATTCGTATCGAAGAAGATTTGTTGGGTACCAGGGAAGTTCCAGCTGACGCCTACTATGGCGTTCACACTCTGAGAGCGATTGAAAACTTCTATATCAGCAACAACAAGATCAGCGACATACCTGAATTTGTCCGGGGTATGGTGATGGTGAAAAAAGCCGCGGCGTTGGCCAACAAAGAGCTGAAAACCATTCCTAAAAGCGTTGCGAATGCCATTATCGCCGCATGCGATGAGGTGCTGAATAACGGAAAATGCATGGACCAGTTCCCGGTTGATGTATTCCAGGGCGGGGCAGGCACTTCCGTGAATATGAACACCAACGAAGTGTTGGCAAACATCGGCCTTGAGCTGATGGGCCACCAAAAAGGTGAATATCAGTATCTCAACCCAAACGACCATGTTAACAAATGCCAGTCCACCAACGATGCCTACCCGACGGGTTTTCGTATCGCGGTCTACGCCTCTATCCTCAAACTGATTGATGCAATTAATCAGCTTGGCGAAGGCTTCCGGCAGAAGGCCGTTGAGTTCCAGGATATTCTGAAAATGGGCCGTACTCAGTTACAGGATGCGGTGCCCATGACCCTCGGTCAGGAGTTCCATGCATTCAACGTTCTGCTCAATGAAGAGACCAAATGCATCCTGCGTACCGCAGAACTGCTGCTGGAAGTCAACCTCGGCGCGACCGCGATCGGTACCCGTCTGAACACGCCGGAGGGTTACCAGCAGTTAGCGGTACAAAAACTGGCGGAAGTCAGCAACCTGCCGGTCATCCCCGCGGAAGATCTGATTGAAGCCACCTCCGACTGCGGCGCCTACGTCATGGTACACAGCGCCCTGAAACGTCTGGCGGTAAAACTCTCCAAAATCTGTAACGACCTGCGCCTGCTCTCTTCCGGCCCGCGCGCTGGTCTGAACGAAATCAATCTGCCAGAGCTGCAGGCGGGTTCTTCCATCATGCCGGCTAAAGTCAATCCGGTGGTCCCGGAAGTTGTCAACCAGGTGTGCTTCAAGGTTATCGGGAATGACACCACCGTCACGATGGCCGCCGAAGCCGGTCAGTTGCAACTGAACGTCATGGAACCGGTCATTGGCCAGGCGATGTTCGAATCTATCCATATTCTGACCAACGCCTGCTACAACCTGCTGGAAAAATGCGTCAACGGCATCACCGCCAACAAAGCGGTATGCGAAAGCTATGTCTACAACTCCATTGGCATCGTTACCTATCTCAACCCCTATATTGGCCACCACAATGGCGACATCGTCGGCAAAATTTGCGCCGAAACGGGCAAGAGCGTCAGGGATGTTGTGCTTGAGCGCGGGCTGCTGACCACTGCGGAGCTGGATGACATCTTCTCCGCGCAGAACCTGATGCATCCGGCCTATAAAGCGAAGCGTTATACCGATGAAAGTGAACAGTAAATTTCCAGATTAAACGTACAACGGGCATGTCAGCACTGACATGCCTTTTTTGTTCTTATTAGGTCATTAAATTACAACAAATTAATATCAACTTGCTAACAAACAAGGAAGACATCTATGTTTGGTGCAGAACTCATTATTGTCCTGCTGGCCATTTATCTGGGAGCCAGACTCGGGGGTATCGGCATCGGTTTTGCCGGAGGACTCGGCGTCCTCGTCCTTACCCTTGTTTTTCAAATCAAACCCGGGGCGATCCCCTTCGACGTCATTGAAATCATTATGGCGGTTATCGCTGCTATCGCCGCGATGCAGGTCGCCGGAGGAATGGACTATCTGGTCAGCCTTGCCGAACGCATGCTGCGGCGTCATCCTAAATACATTACCTTTCTCGCCCCGCTGGTCACCTGGTTTATGACCGTGCTGGCCGGAACCGGGCATACCGCTTTTTCTACGTTGCCGGTTATCACCGAAGTGGCGAAAGAACAGGGGATCCGTCCCTCACGCCCGCTCTCCATTGCCGTGGTCGCCTCACAGATTGCGATTACCGCCTCGCCGATTTCTGCGGCGGTGGTCTTTTTTGCCGGCATCCTCGAACCACTGGGCGTCAGCTACCTGACGCTACTGGCAATCTGCATTCCGGTCACCCTCGTCGCCGTCATGCTCACCGCCATCGTGTGTAACTTCCTCGGCAGCGAACTGAAAGACGACCCGGTCTATCAGGAGAGACTGGCCAAAGGGGAAGTCAAACTACGCGGCAGCCAGGTTTTTGAACTTAAGCCACACGCCAGACGCTCAGTCTTGCTGTTTCTGGTTGGTATCGTGGCGGTAATGTTCTACGCCACCGCCATCAGCGATACTGTCGGCCTGATCAAGAATCCGGTCCTGCCGCGTAATGAAGCGATCGTGGTATTTATGCTGACCATTGCGGCGCTGATTAGCATCACCTGTAAAATTGATACCGGAGAGGTGCTCAACGCCAGTACCTTTAAGTCCGGGATGAGCGCCTGCGTCTGCGTTCTCGGCGTTGCCTGGCTGGGCGATACGTTTGTCAAAGCCCATATTAGCGATATTCAGGCCGTCGCGGGCGACCTGCTGCACAACTATCCGTGGCTGCTGGCGGTGGTGCTGTTTTTCGCCGCGACACTGCTTTATTCCCAGGCAGCCACCACCAAGGCGTTGATGCCCGCCGCGCTCCTGCTGGGCGTCACGCCGCTGACCGCCATCGCCTCGTTCGCCGCCGTTTCTGCGCTGTTCGTCCTGCCGACCTACCCAACCCTGCTGGCGGCAGTCGAAATGGATGACACCGGCTCAACCCGCATTGGCAAATATGTCTTTAACCATGCTTTCCTGATCCCTGGCGTGATCGCCATTGCGCTGTGTGTGATCCTCGGGTTTATTTTTGGCGGCATCATGTTATAAATCTCAACAAATTCGGGCCAGATCCTGGCCCGTTTCGCTAATCTCCCCTTATTTTGCGTGCTATAGTGCCTCTTTTCGCTGATACGAGGTTCACGATGACGACGCCTGATGCTGTTGTTGTACTCTGTACTGCACCGGATGAAGCAACCGCCCAGGAACTGGCGGCCAAAGTGCTGGCGGAAAAACTCGCCGCCTGCGCGACGCTCTTGCCGGGAGCGACTTCGCTTTACTATTGGGAAGGGAAACTGGAGCAGGAGTATGAAGTACAAATGCTGCTAAAAACCGACCTCTCCCATCAGCAGGCGCTGCTGGACTGCCTGAAGTCCCATCACCCGTATCAAACCCCTGAACTTTTGGTTCTGCCCGTTATTCACGGAGACAACGATTACCTCTCATGGCTCAACGCATCATTACGCTGATCCTGCTGCTGTGCAGCACATCGGCCCTTGCCGGGCTGTTCGACGCCCCTGGCCATTCGAACTTTGTTCCTGCCGATCAGGCTTTCGCTTTTGATTTTCAGCAAAATCAACATGATATCAATCTGAGCTGGCAAATTAAGGAGGGGTACTACCTTTATCGCAAACAGATCAAACTGACCTCGGCCAATGCCACCTTTGGCGCCCCCGCCATGCCCTCAGGGGAATGGCATGAGGATGAGTTCTACGGCAAGAGCGAAATTTACCGTCATCGCCTGACAATACCTGTCACCCTGACAGAGGCTGCCGCTGGCGCGACCCTCACCGTGACGTATCAGGGATGTGCGGATGCGGGTTTTTGCTATCCGCCGGAAAGCAAAATCGTGCCGCTTGGCAAAGCGCTCCCGCTCACCGATCGCGCAACATCCGCCGTACAGCCGAAGCTGAATCCACCGCTGCCGCTGGAAACGCGCCCTGCGTTACCGGTAGAGTCTCCGCCCGTACTTCCGCGTCCCGCAGCGGATACCCCTGGTTCCCATCTGCCCTTTAGCGCGCTCTGGGCGCTATTAATCGGTATCGGCATCGCCTTTACTCCCTGCGTTCTGCCAATGTATCCGCTGATTTCCGGCATCGTCCTGGGCAGTAAACAGCGACTCACGACGCCCCGTGCGCTGCTGCTGGCATTTATCTACGTCCAGGGAATGGCGTTAACGTATACCGCGCTGGGTCTGGTGGTCGCCGCTGCCGGTCTGCAGTTCCAGGCGGCATTGCAGCACCCTTATGTGCTGATCGCCCTGTCTGTGGTATTTATTGTACTGGCGCTGTCGATGTTTGGGCTGTTTACTCTCCAGCTACCTTCGTCTCTGCAGACGCGTCTGACGCTGATGAGCAATCAACGTCAGGGCGGTTCGCCGGGCGGCGTATTCACGATGGGAGCGATTGCCGGGCTCATCTGCTCGCCCTGCACTACCGCACCACTGAGCGCTATTCTGCTGTATATCGCCCAGAGCGGTAATCTGTGGCTGGGCGGAGGAACACTCTATCTCTACGCGCTGGGTATGGGGCTGCCGTTGATTCTGGTGACCGTCTTTGGCAATCGCCTGCTACCCAAAAGCGGCCCGTGGATGGCTCACGTCAAAACAGCCTTTGGCTTTGTGATCCTCGCCCTACCGGTATTTTTGCTGGAGCGTATCGTCGGTGACCTATGGGGTCTACGGCTTTGGTCTCTGCTTGGCGTTGCCTTCTTTAGCTGGGCGTTTATTACCTCACTGAGTGCCCCTCGCCCATGGCTGCGTATCGTGCAGATAGCGATGCTTGGCGCCGCGCTGGTTAGCGCGCGTCCATTGCAGGACTGGGCTTTCGGCGAGCCGGTCGCCCAGCGACAGGCTCATCTGCAATTTACCCGCGTCAGCAACGTCGATGAGCTCAACATTGCGCTGGGCCAGGCTAAAGGTAAACCGGTGATGCTCGATCTCTACGCTGACTGGTGCGTGGCCTGCAAAGAGTTTGAGAAATACACGTTTAGTTCGCCTGATGTCCAACAGGCGCTGCATGAGACGGTGCTGCTGCAAGCGGATGTCACAAAAAACAACGTGGAAGAAGCGGCGCTGCTGAAGCACCTGCAGGTGCTCGGCCTACCCACAATTCTGTTCTTCAATGAACAGGGCGAGGAACAGTCCGCACGACGTGTCACCGGGTTTATGGACGCCGCGGCATTCATCGCCCATTTGCGCGATCGGCAACCGTGAGCAACACTTGAGGAGAGAAAATGGAGGAGAAGACCGTGCAACGTGAAGATGTCCTGGGTGAAGCCATCCGAATCCTCGAAATCGACGGTATTGCTAACACCACGCTGGAAATGGTCGCCGAACGTGTGGCTTACCCGCTTGATGATCTCAAACGTTTCTGGCCAGACCGCGAAGCGCTGCTGTATGACGCGCTGCGCTACCTCAGCCAGCAAGTCGACGCCTGGCGTCGCCAGCTCTTACTGGACACGTCGCTAAGCGCAGAACAGAAACTGTTAGCCCGTTATAGCGCGCTGACCACCTGCGTAAGCAACCATCGCTATCCGGGCTGCCTGTTTATTGCCGCCTGCACTTTCTATCCGGATGCCGGACATCCCATTCATCAGTTGGCGGAGCAGCAAAAGCAGGCTTCACTGGCCTATACCCATGAACTCCTCAGCCAGATGGAAGTTGACGATCCAGAGATGGTCGCCAGGCAAATGGAGCTTATCATTGAAGGCTGCCTGGGCCGCCTGTTGATCAAGCGCAGCCAGACCGATGTCGATACCGCACGACGCCTGGCGGAAGACATTTTACGTTTTGCGCAGTGCCGAACGGGTGGAGCTTTAACCTGATTCCGATATCTTAACGGTTTCGTCGCGCATATAATTTGCCTTTTACCGATATGCTGACAGGGTTTTATATGCGCTCTTTTCTTTGGGTCGCCATCATGGGGCTGTGTTCCGCACCGCTTCTGGCCGCCCCTCCGCAAGGTTTTTCTTTCGCGTATAAAGACTGGGAACTTGCCTGCGACAACACAGGCACCTGCCGCGCCGCAGGTTATGGCACGACACCTGGTGAAGTCAGCGTCCTGCTCACCCGTAACGCAGGCGCGGCACAGCACGTCAGCGCCGTCGCCACCTTCGCTCAAACCGAGCATGATATTCCGCCGGATGCCACGGTGAATCTCTTCATCGATGATCAGGATAACGGTACGCTTGACGCCACCGACGACAGCCACTTCCGCTTTGATGATACGCAGACAGCGGCCTTGATTCAGGCCCTGGAGCACAACGGTAAAATTGAGCTTGCGCTTAACGACGAACATAAGCTTCTCTCCAGCGCAGGCAGCAGTGCGGTATTCCTGAAAATGGATGAATTCCAGCAGCGTCTGGGTACCGCCGATGCGCTGCTACGTAAAGGCGACGCCGATGATGACAACACTCTGGCGGCGGCGCCCGCTCCCGAAATCATCGCCGCGCCGGTCATCCACAACGCAACAGCGATAGCGTTGACGACAAAACAAAGGAAGAAACTCCTGCCGTTGCTGGTTCCTCAGCTAAACAGTCATTGTGACGACTGGAAAAATGAGGAAATTCCAACTCAGGAACGCCAGCTCACTGCAACCCCGCTGGATAAAAACCACACATTGATTCAGGCCCTCTGCTGGCGCGCAGCCTATAACGACGGCTACGCCATGTGGGTCGTCGACAAAGCGCGTCTGACCCAACCTCAGCTCGTGGCCACTGACGCCTCCAGCTATGCCGACGGTGTTATCACCTTCTTCCACAAAGGTCGCGGTATCGCTGATTGTATCAGCGGTGAGGAACGCGTATGGGATGGTAAAACATTTGTGCAGAGCCTGAAATACACCACCGACGCTTGCCGGGAAATCGCTCCCGGCGGAGCGTGGATGCTGCCTACGTTTGTCAGTCAGGTGATCCCAAAGCAGCAGAAAGATGCCGATAACAACGCGCTGAAGGCGTTATACGACGCCGTGTTAAAAGAGCAAAAAATCAATCCGGAGATGGATCTGAATAAAATCGCCGAACAGTTTCCGCTAAGTGGCCATATCAGCCATTTTACGCTCGCCTATGTAGATGACTCTTTGGTCTCAACGAGCAAACCCTCCGCCGATATCAGCGATGACGAGTGGCAGGCATTTCTCCGGTCCGACATCAGCGCCGACTCTGAAAACGGCAAAGTCAGTTTCACGCTTGTCGACCTCGACGGTGACGGCAAACGTGATTTAATCATCGACAGCTACGTCGGCGGTAGCGGGCTCTTTAGCTATACCGGTGTATTAAAACGCGATGACGATACGTTTGATGCGGTGAATAGCGACGACAGCGGGAACGGCGATGACTTTGACGCGGGCGTCCCCGGTGCGATCTATTCTCTTAACGAACGCGGCGCGAACCAGTGGAGCCACTGGGTACGAATTAATGGCCAAGTGTATGCGCTCTGGTATAACGGTCAGTTTGGCGAAGATAATCTCTATCTGTTGCGTCCGTTTAGTTCCTCCAGCGGCACGCCTGCAGTGACTATTCGCTACCGCTATACCCTCAATGACATCAGATCGCCGGAAAAAGACCAGCCCCTGACGCCCGCGCTAAATCGCAGGGAAAAATCGGATTTACTGAAGTCGCTGGAAGTCATGCAGGGCAGTCTGTTAAAGGATAAACCGCAGAGCGACAGTGATGCCCCCATTTGCCCTATTCCTCCCGGAACCTCATCCGACGATGCGAATAACTATTACAGCGGCGTAGCCTCTAACTATATTTACGAAACCGTGGCATATATCCCGGTCTGGCTAAACGATAAATGTTTTATCGGTACCATATTTAGCCACCACGGCGCATACCGTCACGGCGTTGATGCGGAAATCACGATCAGCTCGCCGCGAGATGATGAGGACGTCGTTGGCGACTACATCATCTCCGGGCTACGCCGCGCAATTTCAGTAACCCACAGCTGGAAAATCCGCGAAGGTGATAACGGTATGATGTAATTTCGGGCAAAAAAGCGCATTCAGATGCAGAATTGCCGCAAAGTTAAGCAACCGGGAGATAAATCGAGAAATTTGATTGACGGAGCGTACGGATTACGGTTTAATGCGCCCCGTTGCCCGGATAGCTCAGTCGGTAGAGCAGGGGATTGAAAATCCCCGTGTCCTTGGTTCGATTCCGAGTCCGGGCACCACTTATTTAGAAACGGACGCCCTTCGGCGTCCGTTTTGCTTTATAAAATCAATAAGTTATCCCCATCCGGTTGTCTACTACTGTCCGTTAAAATCGACTGGCAGCGCCCCCTATTTGTTGGTAAAAAAGTTGGTAAACTCAGTTCGATGGGATTTTTACCAACATTTGCACAGGAGGCTTGTTATGCGCTTAACGGATATTGCTGTAAAAAACGCCAGGCCTTACGGCAAGCCAACAAAAATTTCTGATGGCAAAGGTCTGTATCTGCTCGTTTATCCCAACCGCTCTAAAGACTGGCAAGCGTCTTATCGCGTCGACGGTTAGCCAAAAGCCTTCTCAACTGGCACTTACCCTACCGTATCGCTTACTGGCACACGATGACTCTTTTATGGTGACTTTATGCCGCGCCATTACGCACCAGCGCCCCACCCTCCCGCAACAGACTGAGGATACGGTCGTGCTGGCGACGGTACTGGGTTTCCAGCATCAGCCAGGTATACGACCGGCAACTGGACTCCCGATGATGACGCAGCAATCGCAGCCCAGGAAACGCACCGCCGTGGTAGCTTTTGTCCTGATGAAAATCATCGGTAGAGACGTAGCGTACCCTGTGCAGTAGCCCCAACAGTTGGCGTATGGCCTTCCGGCTCGGCGCAGCACGCGCGTACTCATCCTGCAACGCCGTCAGCTCCCCAGTAAGGCGCGACAGATCAAAGTGCGGATCCAGTTCTTGTTGCAGTTGTACCAGCTCTTGCTGCAATTGCGCCAGATAATGCGGCGCGTCAAACGGCAACTCAGGCGCAGTCAGCAATTCTTCCAGCCAGCGGAAATGAATCTCGCAGTCGCGCCACTGGATATCATCGTCCACCTTGTCGCGGGTGTCGCACTCGGTATGCCACCACCAGCCACCGCCGCTACCGGGGGACTGAGTGGTGCGGGTTTCCGGCTCCTCGCGGAAGGCGAAATGCAGCGGGATACCGCAGCCCCAGAAGGATTGATCGCCTCCTTTGCCGAGCGGAGTGATGCGCCGGGCCGGGCCGCCAGTGACGTCACGTACCGCCCGGTTGAGAAACGCAACGCTCTCCGCGCCGCTGGCGTTGACCACCACCTGCGTGGCGTCCCGGCAGCCGGGAGAATCGACGTTGATATGCGCCACGCAGCGTTGTTGCAGCTCAAAGCGATACCGATCGGCGTACCATGTGGAACCGCCATAGCGGGCGTTGGAGTGCCCCGGCCACCAGGCGATACGCAGGCCGCGTTTCAGCACCTGACGATGCGCGGCAAAATGTGCCGCCATTGCCAGACATAGCGCGTTGCCGGTGGCGTTGTCGGTCACGCCTTCGTGCCAGGAATCGTAGTGGGACGATAACAGCACGAACTCGTCATGCTCGCCGCCAATTTCTACCACCGGCAGGCTGCACTCCGCCACGTGCAGATTCAGCCTCGTGGCGATGCGCGCCGTCAGCGGCCCCTGCACCAACAGCGACTGCAGTTCGGCCCCGCTACGTTTATTGATACTGATCACCGGCAGCGTCGGGTAAAGCACCGCATCATCCGGCACCGGTGAACCCCACACCGGGCCGACCGTCTCTTCGTGCAGCGCATCTTCGTCCGAGTCCCAGATATGAATCAGCCCAGCGGCTCCTGCCTGCATCAGCCGCTGCACGTAATCTTCGAAGCCCTGAAAAGCCACTACAATGCGGCCTTTCACCGCGGCTTCCCACGCCGGCAGTTCGTCGTCCGGCACGTATTCCTGGGAACGAACATCGAAGTACAACTCGGCCTCCACCCCCTGCGGGCAGTGAGCGGAGAAAGAGCGGGTTTTGGCCGCGCAGCGCCAATTCGGATGCGTGGGTAACGACAACGCGCCGGCCAGCGGATCGCTTAGCCACAACCGGCAGCGCTCGCGCTTTGCCGTCAGGCCATGACGCTCCAACAAGCCGATTAACACATCAACACTTCGCTCCGCATCCAGTGTGCCGGAAAGGCGGTGCAACCGCTGGAACTCGTCCAGCAGTGCAGTCATCAACGCCTTGAGCTGCGGAACGTCGGGAGTCATTGCGCGCCTCGCTGAACTTTCATTTCAATGTTACCGAAATAGTGCTGCTTGAGTTTTTCCCAGGTGCCGTCGGCCATAATTTTCGCCAACCCTTGATTCAGCCGCTGTTTCAACGCCTCATCGCCTTTACGAAGGCCATACGCCGAACCGATGCTGAACAATTTATTGTCCCGCACTTCGCCCCCCACCAGTTCAAAATCTTTGCCTTCCGGCTTGCTGAGAAAACCGAAGGTCACCGCCACCGCCGGGCTGAGCGCACCGTCCAGACGTCCGGCGGTTAGATCCTGATAAATAGAATCTTGATCGGCGTAAGCCACCACATCCACGCCGTGCGACGCCCAATACTGATTAGCGTACATTTCCTGAATGGTGCCCTGCTGCACAGCGATACGTTTCCCCCTCAATTTATCTACATCCGGCAGCAGGCCGCTGCCTTTGCACGCAACCAGTTGGGTGGGAATGTGGTAAACAAAGTCGGTGAAATCAATCGCCTTGCGCCGCTTCTCAGTGGCACCCTGGGGAGAGATAAAGTCCACCTTTTTCGCCAACAGTGCCGGGATTTCCGAATCGAAACTGCCAGCGACGTACTCACATTTCGCCTGAATGGCGGCGCACACCGCGTTGGTGATGTCGATTTCAAAACCCGACGGCACACCGTGGTTGTCGCGGTACTGGAACGGCGGATAGCCCAGATCGGCGGCGACGCGCAGCGTATCCGCCGCGGCGAGAGATTGGGTACAGACCAGCACGACAGACGCCGCCAAAACAGTTTTGATTATATTCATTGAGTTATTTCCCGGTGTTGGTTTGCCATTGAGTAAATTCACTACGCATTGCCTGGAAAAAGTCTTGATCGATGCACAGATCGTAAGCGGTCAATGCCAGCGCCTTAGCCGCATTTAGCATGGCGTCAATGCCCGCTGGCGCAGCGGCGGCGACGGCGAATTCCGGCGTGTGAGGCGTAACGTCGCCGATGCGTAAATAAGGATGGATGGTGGCGGTCACCTGGCTGACGTTACCGATATCCGACGACCCTACCCCGCCTTTCTGCGGCGGCTCATTCACGTCCAGTCCCAGTTGTTCCAGATTACGGCGGAAGCCCGCCGCCAGCGTTTGGTTGGTGTTGCGCTCGGCGTAGGTCAGCCCTTCTTCGATCTCCAGCCGGGCGCCGCTCATGTCGGCGGCGGCCTGCGCGGCGGCAAACACCTTCTGGCGCACGGTTTGCAGTCCTTTCACCGTGGCGGCGCGCATCAGGAATTTGGCTTCGGCGTAGGCCGGCACAATATTGGTGGCACTGCCGCCGTTGGTGATGATGCCATGCACCCGAATGTCATCGGTGAAAAACTGGCGTAGCGCGTTAACGCCGACAAAAGTATGAATTACCGCATCCAGCGCGCTGATGCCTTTTTCCGGCGCCGACGCTGCGTGGGACGCCTTGCCGTAAAATTTGAACACCGCATCCACACAGGCCAACGCCCCGCGCGTGACCATATTTTTCTCACGCGGATGGAACATCATCGCTGCGTCCACGTCGTCGAACACGCCGTGGTCAACCATGGTTATCTTGCCGCCACCCTCTTCTTCCGCCGGGGTGCCGATCACCTCCAGCCGCCCCGGCATCTCCGGATAAGCACTTTTTAGCGCCAGCGCGGCGGCAACCGATGCGGTGCCGATCAGGTTATGTCCGCAAGCATGTCCCAGCTCCGGCAGAGCATCGTATTCCGCCAACAGGGCGATGCGCGGGCCAGGTTTGCCGCTGTTCCAGGTGGCGCGGAAGGCCGTCGGCAGCCCTGCTACACCGGCGGTGATATCAAAGTCAGCCTCACGCAACGGCGCCATCAGCGCCGCCGCTGAACGCTGCTCGCCAAAGCTCAGTTCCGGCTGGGCATGGATGCGGCGCGCCAACTGCCCCATCGGTTCGCGTAACGCCTCAACGGCAAAAATAATTTTATCCTTGTGCTCAGTTATAGTGCAGGACGCCATGCCTGTCTCCTCAAATCAATGCAGGTAATCTTTTTTAAATTAATATGTTAGTTAGATATAAAACTTTTCCACTATGATGAAAAGTTAAGCTTTTTTATTGATTGTCAACTGAGACAAAAAATTATTTTATAGTTAAAGGAAAACATGAGGTTAAGCGCGATGAACGAAAAAGACTGGCTGATTGTGCACACCGTGTGGCAGCACAAGAACATCACCCGGGCGGCGGAGCAGCTATACACCTCTCAGCCGGCACTCAGCTACCGACTGCGGCAGATCGAACGCAAGCTCGGCATTCGGCTGTTTGCAGACGGTGCGCGTGGGCTGACGTTCAGCGCCCAGGGCCGCTATCTGGCACAACGGGCGGAGAGCATGCTCAACGACTACCAGCAGCTCAAGCAGACGTTACTCAATCTGGACAAACCGCAGCAGGGGGAATTGCGGATCGGCGTATCCAGCAACTATGCTGCCTACCGCCTGCCGGACAAGCTGGCGCAGTTCAACCAGCGCTACCCGGACATCAACATCCACCTGATTAGCGGTTACAGCGAAGAGATGTTCCAGCAGCTCCAGCGCGAGACCATCCATCTGGCGTTAGTGAAAGACCATTTCGGCTGGCGCGAAGGCAAGCAATTGGTCGAAGAAGACGACTATTACCTCGTCAGCCATCAGCCACTGGATCTGACGCGGCTACCGCACCTGCCGCAAATCCGCATCAACCACGGCCCGCACATATCCCAACTGATCGAGCGCTGGTGGAACGCCAACTACACCCGGCTGCCCAACGTGGCGATGACAGTGGACAAGCTGGAAGTGTGCCTGGCGATGGTGACACGCGGACTGGGCTATGCCATCGTTTCCAGCTATCTGGCCTTCGATGAACGTCTGTTCCGGGTCCCCATCGCCATCGACGGCCAGCCGGTGAAAAACCGCACCTGGCTGCTGTACCGCCACACCAGCACCGACGCCTCGGTGATTCTGCCGTTCGTGGGATTATTCGGATGAAGTGAAAACATCAAAGAAACAACAGGAACACGTTCGAGACCCAGAACAGAGCGCCTGGGCAAAATTATCCGCAGCTGTTACAGAACGCATGTGATACTGATTTTGCTGAGTGTTGGTACTGGACCTGTGGGCCCACCGTCCAGTGGACGTACTCAATACCGCGTTTCAGTTCGCCAGCCGTATCTTCACGCATCTTGCCATGCTCGTCGCTGATAAGCGCGACGGTTTTCTTTTCATTGGCTGTCCGCAACGGCTTGAAACGATAAAAATCGGTGCGCGTCTGGCCGGCGGCAGATTACGTCAGGCTGGCAGAGCCGCTTTGGCTGCAGCAATAACATCTCTCAATCTGACGAATCGCCTCGTCAATGGAGGGGACACTGCCAGCGGCAGCCTGACGCATTCCACCGTTAATCAAATAAGTAACGGTCTCCATCAGGCACACTCTTAACTAATCTGATGCAAGGCGTCGCCCACCGCGTCAAATAGACGATCCAGTTCAGCGGGTTCGCTGTTGAACATTGGCCCAAATTGCAAAGTGTCACCGCCAAAACGGACGTAGAAGCCTGCTTTCCACAGCGCCATGCCCGCATCAAAGGGGCGAACAGTCGCGTCGCCATCGCGACTGGCAAGCTGAATGGCGCCCACCAGACCACAGTTGCGAATATCAACCACATTCGGGCAGTTACGTAGTGCGTGCAGAGCGGTTTCAAAATGCTGCGCCAGTTCGGCGGAGCGGGCGATCAGTTGCTCTTTTTCCAGCAGGTCAAGAGTGGCAAGGCCCGCCGCGCACGCCACCGGATGAGCGGAGTAGGTGTAGCCGTGGCCGAACTCCACCGCGTGTTCCGGCAACGGCTGTGACATGAAAGCATCATAGATTTCGCTACTGGCCACCACGCCACCCAGCGGAATGGCACCATTGGTTATCTGCTTGGCGAAGTTGAGGATATCTGGCGTAACGCCAAAATACTCCGCCCCGCTCCAACGTCCCATACGCCCGAACCCGGTAATAACTTCGTCGAAAATCAGCAAAATATCGTGCCGGGTGCAAATTTCCCGCAGTCGTTGCAGGTAGCCCTGCGGCGGAATAATCGCGCCGGCGGAACCTGACAGCGGCTCAACGATCACGGCGGCGATGTTGCTGGCATCGTGCAGTTCAATCAGCTTCAGAAGCTCATCCGCCAGCGCCGGGCCGCCGGTGGCCGCCATCCCTTTGGTGAATGCCATACCCGCTTGCAGCGTATGCGGCAGGTGATCGACGTCCAGCAGAGGGCCGAACACCTTGCGATTGCCGCCGATGCCACCAAGACTGGTCCCCGCCATGTTAACGCCGTGATAGCCCCTGGCGCGGCCGATCAGTTTTGTCCTGGCGGGTTGCCCTTTAGCGCGCCAGTAGGCTCGAGCCATTTTGATGGCAGTATCGGCGGATTCGGAGCCAGAGCCGGTAAAAAAAACGTGGTTCAGGTTGCCTGGCATCAGGCTGGCGATTTTATCCGCCAGTTGAAACGACAGCGGGTGGCCATACTGGAAGCCCGGGGAATAGTCGAGCGTACCCAGCTGTTTGGCCACAGCTTGCTGGATTTCACTGCGAGTATGACCAGCGCCGCAGGTCCAGAGCCCCGACAGACTGTCATAAATCTGGCGCCCGTTAGCGTCTTGCAGCCAGCGTCCCTTCGCGGCCACGATAAAACGTGGATCACGGTGAAAGTTACGGTTGGCGCTAAACGGCATCCAGTGTGATTTCAGATTCAGCGATGCGATGTTGATGGCTTCGGACATAACGGATCTCTTCCTGCAAAGTGTTAGAAGAGTTTGCAATCAAGCAAAAGATAAGTTAAATCCAAATTACGAGACATTTAGTTAAGGTTTTTTTTACCTATGAAAACAAAATCGCTCGGACAGGTGACCGATTTCGATCTGAAGCTGCTGCGGATTTTTAAAACGGTGGTGGAATGCGGGAGTTTTTCCGGCGCCGAAAGCCTGCTGGGTATTACCCGTTCAGCCATCAGTATGCACATGAGCGATTTAGAAAAACGGCTGGGTATGCGGCTATGTCAGCGCGGCCGGGCAGGCTTTTCCCTTACTGACGAAGGGCGCGAGATACTGCGTATCAGCGACACCATGATGGCCGCTATTGAGGCGTTCCGTCAGCAGGTGAACCAGATGCACCGGCACCTGCGTGGCGAGTTTAACATCGGCATCATCAACAATCTGGTGACCCAGCCGATGATGCGCATTACCAATGCGCTGGATATGCTACGCGCGAAGGGGCCGGACGTGCGCATCAACCTGAGCATGTGCACGGCGGCGGATATCGAACGCGGCCTGATGGACGGGCGATTGCATGTGGGGGCACTGCCGTTAACGTCGCCGATATCCGCCCTGGATTACAAGCATCTTTATGATGAAAAATCAAACCTTTACTGTAGCGATAAACACCCTCTGTTCCACTGTGGAAAGGTATCCGACACTGCGCAACTCAGCCGTCTTGACGCGGTAGTACCGAGCTACCGGATGACGGCAGAAAGCATTGGCATTCACCAGTTGTTGTCATGCTCGGCGACGGCTTCCGATCGCGAAGGCGTCGCGTTTTTGATCCTGACGGGTCGCTTTGTGGGCTTTCTGCCGGATCACTATGCAGCACACTGGGTAGAAAAGGGAATAATGCGCGCCATTGAACCCGACAGACTGAGTTTTTCGACCAAAATCGCCCTCGCGACGCGTAAGGGGTCAAGACCAAATTCCATTCTTGAACTGTTTCTTAATTCCCTTTCCTGAGCACAAACTCCCCCTTGTTTAAGCAGATCAATGACATCGTCTATATGATGTTGCGCCATCGTATCGATAATAAAACCGGGCAAACCTGCACCACATCGTCATCCGGGAGTGCGGATCGCGCGCCCTGTAGGACGAGAAGCTCAGCCCATCTGGCGGTACTGAAAACAGAGAGTTTCAGTCAGCTTGCTGGAGTATACTCCGCCGACACCGCTACCACCGCGGCTCATACTGGCTGCATAAACAATGTCACCATTCCTCTTCTCACACGATCACATTTGTCCAGTTTTTTTACTGATAAATTATGTTACGTTATAACATTGCAATTTATAATTTAGTATTGGTGTATGAAACTTAAGCCTTCTTTGATAGCTCTCGCAGTAGCAGTAAATACTTCGCCTCTGGCCTGTGCAGCAGATGAAACCATCGTCGTCACCGGCAGTGACGTATCCGACTATTCCATCGAATCCGACTCGGCACGTCTTTCATCCGGTTCAGCCTCACGTCTCGGTCTGACCGATAAGCAAACGCCACGCCATACTGAAACCATCAGCGCCAGAACCATTGCGGCTAAGGGCAAACGCACGCTCACCGAAGTCGTTGAGAACGCCCCAGGCATGTCCGGCACCAGCTCACCTACGCTCTCAAACAGCGTTTCACTGCGCGGCTTCTCCGGCGTTTCCTGGCTGCTAAACGGCGTGGCTGTACCCGGTAGCACCATTCAAATCGCCGACCCGGTTCATTATGAAAACGTGGACATCCTGTATGGCACAGGCTCCGTTTTAAACGGTCTGAGTTCTGCCGGTGGCAGCGTCAACCTGATATCACGTAAAGCAACCTTTGGTCGACAGCCAGTAGAAGCTGACTATAGCTGGTCAAGCTATAACAGCCATCGCGCCCACATCGGCGCGGGCGGTACGCTTATTGAGGGTATCGCTGCTGGCCGCGTGGATGTCAGCGCATCAAATACCGGCACTCAGGTTGATAAAGAGCGCAGTCGCCCGAAGCGCATCAGCGCACAGCTCCTGCTGACGCCGACCGATAACACACAGGTCACTTTTGACATCGATCGTAGCTTAACGGATATGCGCAATCCCTATTTCGGGACGCCTGTCATCAACGGTAAAGTTGATCGCGACTTGCGCCATGTAAACTACAACAACATTCAGGATGCGCATATCCGCAGCCAGGCAACCTCATTCCAGTCGACCCAGTCCTGGTATGCGACGCCTGATGTAACCTTTGATAACCAGTTCTACTATTACAAAGGTTTCCGCGAATGGCAGAACGTTGAACGCTATTACCCGTCAAACAAAGCGGGCTATGTGACCCGTGATTCTTATGGCGATCTTGCTCATGATGACAAGCTGACGGGCAACCGTACTATGGTCACCTGGGATCACCCGATTGCATCATTCACCAACCGCGTGACTGCGGGTGTCGATTTTTCAAAACGCGAATTCCAGTACTATTATAACGGCTTCCCGGGGGGCGAAGAGGTTCTGCTGACCAACCCCGCCGCCAATGACTTTCGCACCGGTGCGGGTGGCAAGATGCGCTCACCTGTTCGTCACATCACTCAGAACCAGTATGCCTTGCTGCTGGAAGACAATCTGAATATCACTGATGCTGTCGCCCTGTTAAGCCAGTTGCGCTATACCAACCTGGACATGCACTGGAATTACCAGCAGGACAATAAAACCATCAATCATAGCTATAGCTTTATGAGCGTTGGTATTGGGCCGAGCTGGGCCATTAACGAAAACTGGACGGTATATGCCAACTATTCCACAGGTAAAGAGCCCGGCAGCGATATCTTCTTTATCAGCCCTGAACAAACGTCCCTGCCACTTACAGAAGTTCAGCAATATGAAGCCGGTGTAAAAGGGACATTCGACCACGGCGAAATGAAGCTGGCCGTTTACGATCTGCAGAAAAAAAATCTTTATCAGCAATCGGCTGTCCAGGCCGGTGTATGGAATGCGGTTGGCAAGCAGACTTCGCGCGGCATCGAGTTCAGCGGATTGATTAAACCGCTGGATAGCGTCACGCTGGCGGGTAATGTGGCTTATACCCATGCGCGCTTTGACCATTTCAAACAAGGTACGCAGGACCTTTCCGGTAATCAGCCGCGCTATATCCCGGCGTGGACGGCTAACCTTTCTGGCCGTTATATGCCGATTAGCAAACTGGGGCTGGGCGCGCAGCTCCACTATGTTGGCAGTAGCTATAACGATGATGCCAACAAAAACAAAATGGGCGATTACACGACTGTCGACCTGAACGCCGATTATGAAGTGATTAAGGACGTTACCGTAGGCACCCGCGTGCGTAACCTGACGGATCGCTTCTACACCTGGCAGCGTACTTATACAGGGCAGGAAATGATTGCGCCAGGTCGAACTTACGAAGCCTATGTCAACATGCGCTTCTGATGAAACGTCTGGCCTCCCTCGCATTGCTGGCAACCTTCGCCAGCTTTGCGCATCCCGTTACGTTACAGAACTGCGGAAGATCCTGGACGTTTGAGCACGTACCACAGCGGGCAATCGTCTATATGCCGACCGCAATGGAAAACATGCTCGCATTACGTCTGGGAGATTCCGTGATCAGTGCTGTTGGTTATCGGCCAGATGAAGATACCGCGCCCTCCCCCTGGTACAAACCGCTAAAAGCACGTCTCGACAGTTCGCCCTGGTCGGGAGAGGCCTTGCTGAGTTCCCGGCCAGATTTTATCTATTCCGGCAGCTATTACTGGTTTAACAGCCCGGAGACCGCCGGTCGTGAAAGGATGGCTGAATGGGGAATTGGAAGCTGGCTCATTGAAGGGATGTGCAATGGCCTGCAAAGTGGGCCTCCTGCGCCTGTAACCTTCGACAGCATCTACGACGAGTTGCGTAATATTGCGCGCATATATGGCGTGGAGCCGCGCGCAGAGGCGCTTATCAATGAACTGAAGCAGCAGGTCACTGCTGACAGCCGCATAAAACTGCCACGCAGAACGCTCATGTGGTGGTATTCCGGTACGGCAACACCTTATGTGGCGGGCGGTTATGGCGCTTCTGAACTGTTAACCAAAACCATCGGCAGTAAAAATATCTTTGATAACAGTGCTGAACTGTGGCCCGCCATGAGCTGGGAGGTCATTGCCGAACGAGACCCTGACTACCTGATCCTGGGCGATCTGCAAAGGGGTGGAGATGGCGACAGCGCCCGGAGCAAAATCGATTTTCTTGAACGTCATCCCCTCACCGCAGGCATGAAGGCGGTTAAAGCAAAACGTTACATCATTTTACCTGGCTATGACATGGACGCATCTGCGCGTTCAGTTCTGGCCCTTCACCGACTAGTCACACAAATACACGCTAAGGAACAACATGACCTTTCCAGCCCGCGAATTACTGAAAAACTGGGACGAACAACAAAGCGCCTACATCGCTCACCGTGAAGAACGCTATAACGCCGCGCTGGATGTTCTGGCAATGCTATATGGCGAAGAATTCCATGTGGTGGATCTGGCCTGTGGTCCAGGCTCATTCAGCATGCGTCTTCTGAATCGCTTTCCGGCGATAAGAGTAACGGCTATTGACCTAGACCCGCTTCTGCTTACGCTGGCCAAAGAAGCCTTATCTGAATACAGTGACCGTATTCAGTTCTTCAGCGGCGATATTGCAACAGCGGATTGCTTTGCCGCTATTACCGACAAACCGCAGGCCGTTGTTTCCAGTACAGCCATCCACTGGCTGCTGCCGGAACAGCAGGTCGCGCTTTATCGCAACATCTTTAACCTGCTGGATGAACATGGCTTATTTATGAATGCCGACCACCAGCGCTTTGACGCGCGTAACCCGCACCAGGAACGGATTGCCCGGCTTCATGACGAAGATACGCAGAAAAAAGCCTGGACAGCGGGCGTGCAGGACTGGGATAGCTGGTTTGCATCGGCCACCCGTCATCATGAGCTGGCTGATTTGATGGACGCGCGCACCGCTATCTTTAAAGACCGCCCGACACCGCTGCCCACCACGGTCGAATTCCAGCTCGCCGCTCTGCGCCAGGCGGGTTTTAGCGAAACGGGTACTCTCTGGCAATTCCTGGATGATTATGTGATCGCTGGCTGGAAATAATCATGCTGCGTTCGCCTGTTTTTCGCCTCTCCATGCTGTTTCCGGCCCTGATGCTGGCGTTTTGCATTGCCATTATGTATGGCCCGGTGACCTTTTCCATAAAGGACGTAGCAAATGCCATACTGGCAGGCTACTGGCATAGCGATACAGCGGGAACGCTTCATCAGCGGATCGTATGGTCTCTGCGTATGCCGCGCACCCTGCTTGCTGCGCTGGCGGGCGCCGCATTAGCGCTGGCCGGAACGGTGCTCCAGTCGTTGACACGTAATCCTCTTGCCGACCCCTGGGTGTTGGGGATCTCATCCGGCGCAGGGTTTGGCGCGGTACTGGTCATTGCGCTTGGTCTCAGTGCGGGCTGGGCCGCTGTACCTGCCGGAGCGTTCTGCGGCGCGATGCTGGCTTTCGCACTGGTGCTTTTCATGGCGCGGAAATCGCTATCCAGCCAGTCCAGCCGTTTTATCCTGACCGGCGTCGCCGTGACACAGCTTCTCTCCGCCGCCACATCATTAACCACGCTCTGGAAAACGGATGCAGACACCACGCGAGGGGTGATGTTCTGGCTGCTGGGAAGCTTTGCACAGGCATCCTGGCTTCAGGTACTGCTTTGCGCACTGGTGCTGCTGCCGATATTTATGTTCTGCTGGTGGCGGGCAATAGAGCTGGATGTGCTCACGTTCGGCAATGTGACGGCGGCGTCGCTTGGTGTGGACGTTGGCGCAATCAGGCTCGCCCTGTATTGTTTATTGACCTTATTGACTGCGGTCATTGTGGCATGTTGCGGAGCAATAGGTTTTATTGGGCTGACCGTGCCTCATATCGCCCGCATATTCATTGGTCATCGCCATCGATCGCTGCTGCCGGCATCCATGCTGTGCGGCGCGACTTTTACCGTTCTGGCGGATACGCTTGCCCGAACGCTGTTTGCGCCCCGTGAACTCCCCGTCGGCATCCTGACGGCGATGCTCGGGGTTCCGGTATTTCTGTTCCTGATTTCACGGACTTCCCGATAAAAGGCGGCTCCGGATGGTACTGACCGATTGCTGACAGAGTGTGTATTCTGAAATTGCGCGACGGGGCTACGCAAAATCTATAACGCGGTAATATTGTTCATATTGCAGGCCGGGCCAGGCGTTAGCCGCGACCCCGTAGAAATACGAACACCATATCTAAGCCAGATTTGTCATCGGCCTCAAAACGGTTAACCGTTTCATTCTGCGACTCAAGTTATTCAGGACATAGCAACAAAGAACAAACCGCTTCTTTATTATATATAACGCATTATTAGTAGCGTTTCCCGTAACAATGATTGTGCCTATCAATATCGGATTAAATTAATAAAATTCCACACATTTTCATCTTGCAGATCTAACTCAATGGTATTAATCCCTCCATTTAACATTCTCACAAGGGGATTCCAACAGTTTATTTTTAAAGATAAACAAACAAGCTTCGTTAAAATTAGTCAGTCCCAGACGTTCATAAAGCTCAATCCGTTTTCGATAAAGACTTTTCACCGAAGTATTGAGTTCAGCCGCAATTTCACCCATGGTCATTCCTGCATTGAGTCGCTGCAAAATAATTTTCTCCTGCACATTCAGGCGCAGACTCTGTAGCCCCTCTTTGGTCAGGCGTTTACTTCTTAACTTAAGAAAGAGCGTAAAAAGGGCCGCTATATCGGTATCAGTAGACATCGATGACATGTTCAATAAAAAACTCAGGCTGAGTAGATTTTCTTCCCGGTGACGCATATCAAGGACGATGCAGCTAATGCGTTTTCTGGTCAAAGCGGCATCCAGTATAAGATGTTCATAAAAATGTAGCGGCGCGCGGCTATCGATAAGAGCAGAATACTCGTCAGCATCGCCGAAAAATAGCGTTGTGTTAATCGAATATAACTGGATGATATCAGGATAAAAGACCTTAACACCTTGAAAAAGATAGTAGTCCTGAGTAATCAACAACATCTTCGTTGCCACAAACCATCCTTTAACATTAAAGCAACAAAATTCCTCCAGGTGAAGGGTATCTCCGCCTTATGGAGCATTGACTATAACGATAAACAGTCCCCTGTTATCATAATTTATCTATTTCTCGTCGATAACGCGTCAAGCCTTGCCAGACTTCAGAATTTTCAATTACCGAATCAATAACAATTATAAATAAAAAATCACTCACAAAAAAGAAGCTTTTTAGCCATTAAGAATTTTTGTCAAAAATTCTCTTAAACATTGAGAGAAAACGCCTCACTTAACTACAGTAATGACCTATAGAAAACACTGAAAAAAAATTTCAGCCAATTTTATCTTTTTTATTTCAGTGGGTTAAGGACATCAGATAAAACTTATTCCTGCTAACAACTGCTAAACACCAGATTTATCTTAAAACATATTCTTGATTATTTTTCAGCAAAGATATCAGGTGTACATTAATCTTCAGTCACCTTGACTTTATTACTTTGGAATAAAGCATCAAACGCAACGCAATAGGCAAGTTGAAAAATCTCACACTCATACTTAATCTTCGGGTTAAAAGCTTAATGTACTGCGAATGGATTCTTGATAGAGATATGGAAAATAGTTATGGAGCGATTTCCTGTTTTCAATAAGCAATTCTTTCATCACAGCAATCAATTATCGCTGGCAATGAGTCTATTATTGCTATTACCTGGTGTGGTCCATGCCACTCAATCGGTATACGACCTGCAGATTCAGCAAGCGCGCAACGGCAACTATGCCCCTTTTCTGGATTCTCTTCGACAATATCAACGACTGCACGCGTTAAACCCGCAGCAAGTCGCAGACTGGCTGCAGGTCGCCCTGTGGGCCGGGCGTGATGACGAGGTCATTCGTGTCTGGCAACGATATCAGGTTTATATGCCCCTGCCCGCTCGTGGTATCGCCGCGGCAGCGCAAGCGTATCGCAACCTGCATCACTGGTCTCTCTCTCTGGATCTATGGGACCGGGCCATTAGCTTCGCTCCCGGTACTGACGACTACCGCATTGGCCGAATAAAGACGCTGGCCGACGCACGCAAGGATACGCAAGCGCTGGATGAGGCTCGCCAGCTGGTTGCCGCACAGCCCACCGTCGCACACCTGCAAACGCTCTCTTATGTTTACCTGCGCCAGGGAAAAAGCTGGGATCGGCTACTTAGCGATACCCGCGCGCTCAATACCGCGCCGGAGAACAAAGAGGCACTGAATAACCTGATTAACTCCCTCACTCTCAACAGAATTGATAGCCCCGCTTTGGCATTATCAAAACAAAGTGACCTCTCGCCCGCCGCCCGTCGGGCTCTGGAAATTAACGCGGCGGCAGAACGGGTGCGCCTTGCCGATACCCGTTCTCGCGGGGAAAAGGAACGATTTTCCCTCGCCCGCCAGGCGCTTGAAAACTATGACCGTATTTTTAGCCGCTGGCGTAACGATCCACAGGCCGCCGCCGATCTCACCCGTGCGCGTATTGATCGACTTGGCGCGCTCTACGCCCACGGCGACTACACGCAAGCGATCGCGGAATATGAATCCCTGACAGCGGAACAAGTCCGCATTCCCGACTGGGCAATCGGTTGGGTTATCTCCTCTTACCTCGCGGAAAAAAAAGTCGATGTCGCGCTATCTGTCGCCCGGCAGCACCCTGAAACGCTGGCGTTGCCGCAGGGCGAGGGGCATGAAATTTTCTTCGCTCTGCTGGATAGCGGCCGTTATAAAGCCGCTCATCAATATGTCGAACGATTGAGCAAAAGCTCGCCCTATCACATCTATGCCCTCGGCTCCACGGTGCCCGAACCAAACGATCGCTGGCTGGAGGCGCAGTCGCTCAATTTTCAGTATTTGTTGGCGACCAATGCGTTACCGCAAGCGCAGACATTGGCGCAGCGTCTGGCGGCAACGGCTCCGGGAAATCAGAAGTTGCGGATCGATTACGCCATGCTGCTGCAAGCGCGTGGATTGCCAGGGGCCGCCGAGCAAGAACTCAAAACGGCTGAAGCGCTGGAACCGTCGAATATCGATCTTGAACGCCAGCAAGCATACGTTGCGATGGATCTTCAGCAGTGGCGGCAAATGGATTTGTTAACCGACGATGTTATGGCCCGTACCCCAGGAGACCTCAGTTCGCAACGTCTGGCCAGAGTGCGCCAGGTACACCATATGTCAGAACTGCGGATCAACGCGACGAAGGGGATACACGCCAATAGCCCGGTGAGCGGCAGCCGCGATCTCAACTGGGATACCGCTATTTATGGCCCGCCGCTGGCCGACAACTGGCGGTTATTCGCAGGTACTCGCTTTGCGCAAAGCAATTTTACCGAGGGTAAAGGCAGCAGCCGCAACCTGTTCGGCGGTATCGAATGGCGTCGGCGTGACTACCGGGGCGAACTGGAAGTGTCGAATAACCATTTTCACGGCACCAATAAACCGGGCTTACGTCTCTCAGCCTGGCATCGCCTGAACGACAACTGGCAGACAGGCGGTGAAATCGAACGGCTTTCCAGCACAACTCCGCTACGCGCATTACGCAATGGAGTGCATTCAAACCGTGGCGAAGTATGGGTGCGCTGGTATCAGAATGAGCAGCGCGAATATCGTCTGAGCGCCGCCGCAAGCGACTTTTCAGATAACAACCGCCGTCAGGAATATCTCCTCTCTGGTAAAGAGCAATTGTGGCAAACCCCAACGCTGACGCTCGATCTTGAGCCCGGGCTCTCCTTCAGCGCCAACAGCCGCTCTGACACCATGTACTACAACCCGAAACGGGATCTTTCCGCCGCCGCCGCGCTGACGGCTAACCATGTGATATATCAGCGCTACGAGACCGTCTGGAGCCAACAAATGGCCGTTGGCGGCGGCAGCTACTGGCAGAAAAACCACGCTCCAGGCGCGATTGCTTTGCTCGGCTATGGACAACGCATTCGTTTAAACAGCGTCATCGATGCCGGCGTGATGTTGAACTGGGATAAACGCCCCTACGACGGTAAACGTGAAAGTAATCTTTCCGTTTCCTTTGATACGAATTTACGGTTTTAAGGATAAACATGCTGAGCAAAAGTATCCGCATCAGCCTGATAGTTATCGGCTGGCTATGGGTTATCTCCGGTCCGTATGCGCAAAGCATCACGTTCCTCGCGCCAAAAGAGAGACCGCAGCTGGAGATGAACAAGCCGTGGCCTAAGAATAAGTTTCTGGTTCTGGCTTACCATGATGTTGAAGATGGCCCCGCCGACCAGCGCTATCTGGCAGTGCGCACTAGCGCGCTTAACGACCAAATAAGCTGGCTACTGCATAACGGCTATCATGCGGTCAGCGTCCAGGATATTCTGGATGCCCACAATGGCCTTAACACTCTGCCAGAAAAAGCTTTTTTACTCAGCTTCGATGACGGCTATAGCAGTTTTTACACGCGCGTCTGGCCGCTACTCAAAGCATGGAACGTACCCGCACTCTGGGCGCCGGTAGGCAGTTGGGTGGATACGCCGCTCCAGCAGCAGGTTGATTTTGGCGGCCTGATGACGCCACGAGAACGCTTTGCTACCTGGGACATGGTGCAAGAGCTCAGCCGTTCTCCGCTGGTTGAAATAGGCGTTCATACCTGGGCATCCCATTACGGAATTCTGGCTAATCCACAGGGCAGCCATGAACCCGCTATCGCTAATCGCCGGTATGACAAGGACTCTGGCCGCTACGAAAGCGATCGGCAGTTTTCCCGGCGCGTTAGCCAGGACGTGAGCAAAATAACCGAAAAAATAAAACAGGTCACCGGTAAAACGCCGCGAGCCTGGGTCTGGCCCTATGGCGCAGCCAGCGGCACCACGCTCGCTATCGCCAAAAGCCAGGGTTATCAGTTGGCCTTTACCCTTAATGATGGGCTGGCTGACGTTCGGGATCTGGAGAATATTCCACGTTTGCTTATTTCAGGAAATCCCTCGATCAAAGCCTTTTCTAACTCCGTTACGCAGATTCAGGAATCAAGCCCGGTGCGGGTTGTCCATGTCGATCTCGATTATGTGTATGACAAGAACCCTGTTCAGCAAACAAAAAATATCGACCGGCTGATTCAGCGTATTTACGATATGAAAATAAATTATGTTTTTTTGCAGGCGTTTTCCGATCCCCTGGGTGACGGCAACATAAAATCGCTCTACTTTCCGAACCGCTGGTTACCGATGAGGGCCGATCTGTTTAACTTTGTCGCCTGGCAGCTTCGGAGCCGCGCCGGGGTAAAAGTCTATGCCTGGATGCCGGTTCTCTCTTTCGATTTAGACCCGTCCCTTCCCCGGGTACAGCGCCAGGAACCGCAAACCGGCCGTTCACAGAAATCCGTCAGCCCCTATATCCGGCTATCGCCCTGGGATGCGCGGGTACGCAAACAGATCGTTGATATCTACGAGGATCTTGCCCGTTACGCCAGCTTCGACGGCATATTATTTCATGATGACGCCGTCCTCACGGACTTCGAAGATGCCGGCCCGGCTGCCATGACCGCATGGCATGAAGCGGGTTTCACGGGGGATATCGACACCATTCGCAACAATGCAAGCCAGCTTCATGCCTGGAGCCGTTTTAAAAGTCAGGCGTTAATTCAATTTACCCAAACGCTAAGTTCAGCGGTTAAAAGCGTACGCGGCCCGCAGGTTAAAACAGCGCGCAATATTTTTGCCATGCCAATCCTCGAACCGGAGAGCGAAACCTGGTTTGCGCAAAATCTTGATGATTTCCTCGCGACCTACGACTGGACGGTTCCCATGGCCATGCCGTTGATGGAGTCAGTCCCGTCAAGCGAGAGCGACGCCTGGTTGAGCAGACTGGTTCACGCCGTAGCAAGTCGGCCTGCGGCGCTGGATAAAACAATTTTTGAGCTACAGGCCAGAGACTGGAACCGCCAGCAACAAAACGGCATATCCGATAAGCAGTTAGGAGAATGGATGCGCCAGCTTCAGCTTAACGGCGTAAAAAATTACGGCTACTACCCGGATGACTTCATTAACAACCAACCTGATATTTCGCGCATCAGGCCTGAATTCTCATCGTACTGGTATCCTGCAAATGACTGATCGAATTATCGCATTCTCTCTTTTATGCCTGGTATTCGGGCTGCCGTTAAGCATGGCCGCCATCTTTACCGGCGAACTGATTCTGGATTTCGTTTTCTTCTGGCCGCTGTTTATGTCGATCCTGTGGATAACCGGCGGGCTCTATTTTTGGTTCCAACTGGAACGACACTGGCCATGGGGAAAAGAGACGCCGCCGGTACTTGATGGCAACCCATTGATCTCTATTTTAATCCCCTGCTTCAATGAGGAAAAAAACGCCAGAGAGACCATCAGCGCGGCGCTGGCCCAGCGTTATTCAAATATTGAAGTTATCGCTATCAACGACGGCTCTTCAGACAATACCGCTCAGGTTCTTAACCAGATGGCAAAAGAATCCGCTCAGTTGCGGATTATTCATCTGGCCGAAAATCAGGGTAAAGCGGTTGCCCTTAAAGCGGGCGCTGCCGCCGCGCGCGGCGATCTGCTGGTTTGCATCGACGGCGATGCCCTGCTCGATCGCGATACGGCGGCTTATCTGGTCGCGCCGCTTATTCAGTATCCACATGTGGGCGCGGTAACCGGCAACCCGCGAATCCGCACGCGATCAACGCTAATTGGCCGTATTCAGGTCGGCGAGTTTTCATCCATTATCGGGCTGATTAAACGCACTCAGCGCATCTACGGTCGGGTCTTTACGGTCTCCGGGGTTATCGCCGCATTTCGCCGTCAGGCGCTGGCGGATGTGGGCTACTGGAGCCCGGACATGATAACCGAAGATATTGATATCAGCTGGAAGCTACAACTCGGGCACTGGGCGATCTTTTTTGAGCCCAGGGCGCTGTGTTGGATACTGATGCCGGAGACGCTAAAGGGGCTATGGAAGCAACGTCTGCGCTGGGCGCAAGGAGGTGCCGAGGTCTTTCTGGTCAATCTTCGTCGGCTATTTCACTGGGAGCACCACCGTATGTGGCCGCTGCTGCTGGAGTACGCGTTCTCGACGCTGTGGGCGTTCGCCTATGGGATCACGATTGTTCTGTTTATCGCCAGCCATATTATCCCTCTCCCGGCCAATCTCACCGTGCGCAGCCTGTTTCCGCCGGAATTTACCGGCCTGTTGCTGGGCGTAATGTGTCTGCTGCAGTTTATCGCCAGCCTCTATATTGAGCGGCGCTATGAAAAAAAGGTCGCCAGCTCGCTGTTTTGGGTTATCTGGTTCCCGATGGTGTACTGGATGATTGGTCTGTTCACCACGCTGGTCGCCTTCCCCAAAGTCATGCTGAAACATAAACGTTCCCGGGCTCGCTGGGTCAGCCCGGATCGAGGAAAAGGAAGAACCTGATGAACGAAAAAACGCTAATCTTAACTGAAGACCGCTTATTACCCCGGCTTTTCGATGGCGCGTTAACCCTTCTCGCCTGGGCCGGTTTCCTGTTCTTCCTGTATGCGAATGTGCTCATGCAGATAACAGCACACAGCAGTCATCGCTGGGAAATCATCGTTGCCTCTTTTAATACCGTGCTGGTATATCTGCTGATTGCGGCAATCAACGCCTGGCTGCTTATTCTGTGGTACCAGTATAACCGTCGGCGCATTAACGCATGGCGACATGGTCGTCTGTCATCGCTGCGCCACGACGAGCTTGCCGAAAGCTTTGATGTTGCACCACAAATCATCTCGGAGATGAGCCAATATAATTTACTGACGGTTTATCATGATCAGATTGGCAGAATTATCGATCTGAAAATTAGCCAGTCAGCGGAAAAGGCGTATTGACGCCAGGCGGTATAACCTGCGAGGGCGTTATCAACCGCCCGCTTTCTTAATTGCCGCATCCAGCGAGGCCTTGTCCGCCAGCCCCGGGAACACGGTAATCGTCGCTTCCGTCGCATCGGTGGTCGGCATCACGATAACCCCAGGCGTACCGCTTAAGCCGATATCCTGCGCCAGATGGTTAATCTCCTCCAGCGCGGGCTCGACATCCGTGGCTTTCTTCGCATCGAAATTCACTTTCTTAGCCTGCTGCTGAATATCGGCAGCCGTCAGCTTGCCTTCATTATGCCCGGTCGCGTAAATCCCGTTATGGAACGTCAGATAAGCTTCAGCCCCCTTCTGCTGATAAATCTGCAGCCCCATTTTCGCTGCGTCCAGCGAAGTGGCCCAGCGGCTGCCAAAAATAGGCCACTCTTTAAAGGCAAAACGGACGCGTGGATTCTCTTTAATCACCTGCGCCATTACCGGCGCCAGGCGGCTACAGTAAACACATTGATAATCAAAAAATTCGATTACCGTCACTTTGCCGTCTTCAGGGCCATAGGTCGGTGTATTTTTATCCAGGGTCAGCTCAGCGGCGTTCTTTAGTACGGCCTGAGTGGCTGCGCTGGCCTGCTGCTCTTCCTGAATTTGTTGCAGCTTCTGGCTGGCCTGCAGCAGCACCTCCGGATGCGCGACTAAATAGTCCGCCGCGATTTTGCCAATACGGGCTTCCTGCTCGGGCGTAAAGGTCGGGGCAGGGGCATCAGCGGCGTTTGCCAGCGCGGGAAACAGCGTGGCGCCAATCAAGGTGAGTGTCAGTAAATGCTTATAGCCGGGCATGTAGGAAATCCTTGCGATAGGTGAACGGCAGGTGGGCCTCTGCCAACAAAATATCATCCTTTGCCCGCGGATCATTGCCGGACGGCACAATGATTCGTAACGATATTTTTCAATAACCGAAGACGTTCTCTCTTGGTCTGGTAGTCAACAGAGGTAAACGGGAGTACGCTTCGTCCCCTGTTTTTCCCTGTAGGGTCTCTTTTTTAGCTGCATGAGTTGAGTATGAACGCGTTTTTCAGTCAGTGGGACGTAACCATTATTTTGCTGCAAATTATCGCTATTGATCTGTTATTGGGCGGCGATAACGCCGTCGTGATCGCAATAGCCTGTCGTAAACTTCCCGCGCACCAACGAACCAAAGCCATTCTTCTCGGCACCGTCGGCGCCATAGTGGCCCGCGTACTGCTGCTGGCCATCGCAATCTATTTGCTCTCATTGCCGTGGCTAAAAGTGGTCGGCGCGCTGATGTTGTTATGGATCGGTATCAAGCTGGCCACCAGGCAGGAAGAAGAGAGCGAAATCAACAGTTCCAGTAACCTGTGGCGCACGGTGCTTACCATCACCGTCGCCGATGTTATTATGTCGCTGGATAACGTACTGGCGGTTGCGGCTGCCGGAAAAGGCCATCTGGTGCTGGTCGCATTGGGCGTATTAATCAGCATTCCCATTATCGTCGCGGGCAGTAAACTGGTGCTGGCAAGTCTCAACCGCTTTCCCTCCCTGGTGATGCTGGGAGGAGCGTTGATCGGCTGGATTGCCGGTTCAATGATGATGACCGATGTCACCATCGTCCATCTGTTTCCCCACGCCCCCGACAGCCTGCCGCTGCAAGGTGGGGCCGTCGGTGCAGCGCTGGTGTTGCTGGAGAGCATGCGCAAAAACCGCAGCGCATCTGTCAAATAGCGTTGTCAGTACTCTGTCGCCGTCAATCCCGACGGCGTCAAGTTTCCCCCCACTTTTCCCCCACATCCGTCCTCATTTGCCCTACGCTTATTACAGACACCTGATCCAGGGATCTGTAACCGTAACCTTGCGCATAAATGAGATAACATCATGGAATTAAAGGATTATTATGCCATTTTAGGGGTTAAGCCAACGGACGATCTGAAAACCATCAAGACCGCCTATCGCCGTCTGGCACGTAAATATCACCCCGATGTCAGCAAAGAAACCGATGCCGAAACCAAATTCAAAGATCTCGCCGAAGCCTGGGAAGTCCTCAAAGACGATCAACGGCGCGCTGAATACGACCAGCTCTGGCAGCATCGTAACGATCCGCAATTTGGTCGTCAGCAGCAGCATGCCCACGAGCAGAGCTACAGCCAGCAGGATTTCGACGACATCTTCTCCTCCATGTTCGGTCAACAGGAACACCGTAGCCGCCGCCAGCACAGCGCGCGGGGACATGATTTAGAGATTGAAGTTGCGGTCTTCCTTGAAGAGACGCTAACCGAACAGACGCGCACTATCAGCTATAACCTGCCGGTTTATAACGTCTTTGGCATGGTAGAAAGCGAAACGCCGAAAACGCTGAACGTCAAAATACCTGCCGGGGTCGTTGATGGTCAGCGCATCCGCCTGAAAGGCCAGGGCACTCCCGGGCAGAATGGCGGCCCGAACGGCGACCTGTGGCTGGTGATTCACATCGCCCCGCATCCGCTGTTTGATATCGTCGGCCATAACCTTGAAATCGTCCTGCCGCTGGCCCCATGGGAAGCCGCGCTGGGGGCCAAAGTCACCATTCCGACGCTGAAAGAGAGCATCCTGCTGACCATTCCGCCTGGCAGCCAGGCCGGGCAGCGCCTGCGAGTGAAGGGTAAAGGACTGGCAAGCAAAACCACCACCGGCGATCTGTATGCGGTCATTAAAATCGTGATGCCGCCAAAACCGAATGAAAAGAGCCGCGCGCTCTGGCAACAACTGGCGGATGAATACGCCAGCTTCGAGCCACGTAAGACATGGGGGAAAGCCTGATGGCTAAGATAACAGTGACGTTCACCATTACCGAATTTTGTCTCCATACCGGCGTTTCCGAAGAGGATCTTAACGAAATCGTCGGTCTTGGTATGATTGAGCCCCGCCAGCCGCAGCGGGAAAACTGGCTGTTTGATGATAGCGCGATCGCTATCGTTCACCGTGCCTTGCGCTTACGCAAAGAGCTGGAGCTGGACTGGCCGGGTATCGCCGTGGCCCTGACGCTAATGGACGAGAACGCGCGCCTTAGCCGCGAAAACCGCATCCTGCAACATCGACTGGCGCGTTTTCTGACGCACAGTTAAGTCCCTCTCTCCCGCGGAGAGAGGGACCAGGCGACGTTCCCGGTATTCTGTCAACCAGACGCCTTTCTTATTTCCCGGCTTGTGCTATGCCAGGCCGGGTTACATAAACATTCAGCCAGTAACAATCCCAGCAAACCGTCTTTTTACCCGTCTTACGCTATTCTGAACTGGAAACAGAATGCCGTTCTCCCCTCCTTAACCTATTTTCGAATGCTTATGGCGACCTGATTAGTCACCACTATTGACTGTTCCGTTTCGCCTCCCGCTTCCGGTACCCGGCGATATTTATCCAACAGGTGAATCTGAATACGTCTCAGCATATCGCCATTCAGTTTGTAGTAGCGAAAATAGAGGAATAGCGTCAGGGCAAAAAAGAGCGTTGGCAGCGCAATCATAATCGCCTGCATCCCCAACAGCGTTTGTGCCGATTGAGCGACATTCGGTACATAACCAATGACGCCCAGGACGATAGCGATAAACCAGGCCGCAAACGCCGCCCCCGCTTTCACCACCAGGGTCTGAACTGAGTAAGCGATACTCTCACAGCGGATATTCATCGTATATTCGCCGTAGTCAACGGTATCAGCCACCATAATGACTTGCAGCACCCAGAACAGTGCAGTGCCAATATTCAGCAACACGCCAGCCAGTGAAATCAGCGCGATGTTATATATCCCCCCTATTGCCATCAGAAGCAGCACGCCGCAACCCAGTACCGGCATTATTGATGCGCCTGCCCAAAGAATGCGCCGTGACAATCCTTTCACCAGCTTTGGAAAAAACAGTAACGTCAACAGGTTCGCCGCCCCAGCGTAGGACATGTAATAAGGGAACATCTCCGCGCTACCAATAACGTAAGTGAAGTAGTAAATGGCGAAGCCAGAGATAATATTCGCTGCCGTGTTATAGGCCAATGCCATCCCCAGCAGGCAAGCAAGTTGATCGTTCCGATAGATAAGCCCCACCATCTGCCGCAGCGAAAGATGGCTGGAATCCTCGCTAACACCGCTATCAGAGGAATAAACTTCATGTACATTACGCAAAGTCACGATGGTTGAAACGATAAAAAACGCAATCAACACCAGTGTGAACATCTGGAAACCAAAACCGCGATCGGCGCCACCGACAGCGCTGACAAACGGCAGCGTTATCCCTGCGGTGACAAACCCCGCCAGGCTGGCAAAAAAGCGCGGATAGGGTACCAATAACTCACGTTCGCGTTTATCAAGAGTAATTGTCGGCACCAGCGACCAGAACGGTACATCCATGATGGTATAGGTGAATCCCCATAGCAGATAAGTCACCCATACCCACGCTAATAGCGCACCACCGGAAAAGTGATGCGCACTGAACAACATGTACAGCACGATCGAGTTGGTAAGAGTTCCAATCAGTATCCATGGTTTGAATTTTCCCCATCGCGATCGCGTACAATTTACTATCCATCCCATGATTGGATCGGCTATCGCATCAAGGATCCTTGCCACCAGAAACAGTGTGCCGACCACCCCGACCGACAGTCCAACGATATCGGTGTAGTAATACATCAGATACATATAAACGATACCGATAGCGAAATCTTTACCAAAGGCACCAAATCCGTAGCTGAGCTTTGTTGTCATTGAAATACTCATAGGGCACAGATCGCTGTCACCAGCGCCTCCTTCAGGTGTTTGATAGAGCATTACGGGTGCCGCCTGGCCCATCGCGGCCAGCGGAATGTGAAGATTAGCGGCGCACCCATTCCGGCAGCCAGTCGCCGTGGCTGGCGATCAGATCGTCCACCAGGGCGTAGATCTCTTCGATCCCCAGCACGGCGGAAGTGTGCGGATCCATCATCGTGGCGTAATAGACGTAATCACGGTTTTCCGTGAGGATCGCCTCGGTGAGTAAGGTCTGCACGTTGATGTTGGTCTGCATCAGCGCCGCCAGATGTGCCGGCAGCGTGCCGACTTTGGTGGGCTGAATGCCGTTGGCGTCCACCAGACAGGCCACCTCCACGCAGCAGCCCTGGGGCAGGTTATCAATGAGACCGTCGTTGCGCACATTGCCATATATCACGCTGGGTTCGCCGGTCCAGATAGCGTTCATGATGGTGCTGGCATATTCGCGCGAAGGTTTAACGTCGATGCGTTCGCCGCTCTTATAGCTCTCCAGCTCCTTATGCCAGTTAGCCAGTTGTTCCACGCAGCGTTTCGGATATTCATCCAGCGGCACCTTGTAGCGCGCAATAAGGTCTTCCCGCCCCGGCTTGATAAACCACGGCGTGTATTCGGCGAAATGTTCTGAAGATTCAGTCACGAAGTAACCCAGTTTTTTGAACATTTCATAGCGCACGATGTTTTCGCAGCGTGGGTTGCCGTGCAGATTCGGCTTCGGCGCCCGCCCGTCGGCGTAGGCCTGCAACAGATCCGGGTAAATACTGACGTAGCTGCCGTCGGCCAGCTTTTTCTCCAGCGACAGATAAAATGCCATATGGTTGATCCCCGCGCAGCGGTAGCGTAAATCCGCCGGATCAAGATCGAGATCGCGCGCCAGCTCTTCCGAGGTTCCCTGTACCGAGTGGCACAGGCCAACCTGCTTGATATGCGGGTAGCGGGCGTACATCGCCCAGGTATTCATCGCCATCGGGTTGACGTAGTTGAGCATCGTGGCGTCCGGGCACACTTCGGCCATGTCCTCGCAGATCGCCCATAAATGCGGAATGGTGCGCAGCGCGCGCATAATGCCGCCAGGCCCCAGCGTATCGGCAATGGTCTGCTCCAGACCGTGGCGTTTACAGACCTCGAAATCGGTCACGGTGCAGGGTTCATAGCCGCCAATCTGGAAGGCGACGACGACAAAATTGGCGTCCTGCAATGCGGTTTTGCGATCGCGGTGGCAGCTGATTTTGCCGTTCGCGCCGATGGAATCCATCAGCTTACGCACCACGATATGCGACTCTTCCAGGCGGGTTTCATCAATATCCATCAGCGCGATATGCGCCGATTTCAGCGCCGGACGCTGGAAGACATCACCGAGAATATTTTTGACGAACACCGTTGAACCGGCGCCGATAAAAGTAATTTTAGGGGCGGACATCGCGCTCTCTCCATCAGGTTATTGAACCATTGCAGAGTGGCACGCCGCCGCCTCGTTACGCTGCCCTGTTCCCACCGGAGGATTCCCGGAAACTCAGATCGACCATTGAACGCCACAAAATATGAGTTTTCGGGAACAGATCGTCCGAAAAGGAGAGAAAACGGGCCATGTATTCCGCTAAGCTGTAGGCAACCCAGGACCACCGCGCAACCACTCCGACGCGCCAGGAATCACTGACATGATGGAACACCGCTTCACCTCTCTGCCCCCCGATCCGCACATGTGCAGCAGCGACGAAAAACAGAGCCGCAGCCCGCTGGCGCTCTATTCCGAATATCAGCGCATGGATATCGAACTGCGCCCGCCGCATGCCATGCCCACCAGCCACTGGCACGGCCAGGTTGAGGTGAATGTGCCGTTCGACGGCGATGTGGAATATGTGATTAACAACGAAGTGGTGCGCATTGAGAAGGGCTACATCACCCTGTTCTGGGCCTGTACGCCCCATCGGCTTACCCGCCCCGGAAATTGCCAGCAGATGGCGATATTCAATCTACCAATGCATCTGTTTCTTTCGTGGCCGCTGGACCGTGAACTGATTAATCACGTCACCCACGGCATGGTGATTAAATCCCTCGCCGCCCAGCAGCTAAGCGCGTTTGAAGTACGCCGCTGGCAGCAGGAGCTGAGCAACGACAATGAACAGATCCGTCAACTGGCGATCGATGAAATCGCCCTGATGCTCAAGCGTCTGAGTCTCTCCGGCTGGCAGCCGCTGCTGGTCAATAAAACCTCACGCACGCATAAAAACAGCGTCTCGCGCCACGCCCAGTTTTATGTCAGCCAGATGCTGGAGTTTATCGCCGCCCATTATGACCAGGCCCTGACCGTCGATGCCGTCGCCGAACACGTTAAGCTCAACTCAAACTACGCGATGGGCGTGTTTCAGCGAGTGATGCAGCAAACCATGAAGCAGTACATTACCGCCATGCGTATTAATCATGTACGCGCGCTGCTTAGCGATACCGACAAAACCATCCTTGATATCGCCCTGACCGCCGGTTTCCGTTCCAGCAGCCGTTTCTACAGCACCTTTACCCGCTATGTCGGTATGCCGCCGCAGCAGTACCGCAAATTGAGTCGCCAGCGCCGTCAGAGCCTCACGCCGATACAGGCGTAAAAAATGCCGCCGGGGTTTCCCACGGCGGCATGTATCACCATAAAAACGAATTAGTCGTTAATGCGTGGATGCTGCTGCACCAGACGGGTCCGTTTTTCCTGTAGATCAGCGATTTCCTGATCGATATCTTCGATTTTCTGTTCGATGTTATCGTAGTGTTCGCCGAGAATTTCTTTTGCTTCCTGGATATCGGAGGCCGCAGGCGTCGCCCCTTTTAGCGGACGATTCGCCGTCTCTTTCATCGACAGGCCGGTAATGAGGCCGATAGCCGCAATCACCATCAGGTAGTAAGCCGGCATCATCAGGTTCTGCGTACTCTCCACCAGCCACGCCGCCAGGGTTGGCGTCAGACCGGCAATCAGCACCGAGATATTAAAGGCGCTGGCCAGCGCGCTAAAACGGATATGCGTCGGGAACATCGCCGGCAGCGACGAGGCCATCACCCCGATAAAACAGTTCAGTACAACCGCCAGCAGCAACAGACCGGCGAAAATCAGGCCGAGAACGTTGCTGTTAATCATAATAAACGCCGGGATCGACAGCACGAACAGCGCAACGCTACCAATCAGCACGAACGGGCGGCGACCAAAGCGATCGCTGAGCATCCCGATAACCGGCTGCACGAACAGCATCCCGACCATGATGGCAATAATAATCAGTACGCCATGGTCTTCCGAATAGTGCAGGTTATGCGACAGATAGCTCGGCATATAGGTCAGCAGCATGTAGTAGGTCACGTTGGTGGAAATCACCAGACCAATACAGGTCAATAAGCTGCGCCAGTGTTTCGTCGCAATCTCTTTAAAGGAGACTTTCGGGCCTTCCTGCAAACCTTCGCGGTCGCCCTGTTCAAGGGTATCCACATGCTGCTGGAACGCCGGGGTCTCTTCCAGCGCATGACGCAGGTACAAACCGATGATCCCTAGCGGCAACGCCAGGAAGAACGGGATACGCCAGCCCCAGTCGAGGAAGTTCGCTTCCCCCACCACGCTGGAAATCAGTACCACCACGCCCGCGCCCATCACGAAGCCGGCAATCGACCCGAAATCCAGCCAGCTCCCCATAAAACCACGTTTTCTGTCCGGCGAATATTCCGCCACAAAGATCGACGCGCCGGTATATTCGCCGCCGACCGAGAACCCTTGCGCCATTTTACACAGCAGCAGCAGAATCGGCGCCCAGATACCAATTGTGGCATACGACGGAATAAGGCCGATACAGAATGTACTTATCGACATAATAACGATGGTTATCGCCAGAATCTTTTGTCGGCCATATTTATCGCCCAGCATCCCGAAAAACAGGCCACCCAGTGGACGAATTAAGAAAGGAACGGAAAAAGTACCGAGTGCGGCAATCATCTGCACGCTGGGATTCGCGTCGGGGAAAAAGACTTTACCCAGCGCATACGCAACAAAACCATAAACCCCAAAATCAAACCATTCCATCGCATTGCCCAGCGACGCTGCGGTAATCGCTTTCTTTAGTTTGCTATCATCAATGATGGTCACATCCCGAAGCGTGATTGGCTTTACTTTTTTCCTTTTAAGCATAATTTTCCTCTTTTGCTCTCGCCTTGAGCGCACGAATCTGCGCCAAATGACAACGTCATTCGCGTCATGCGTTGGGAGCGGCGAATTGCTGTGCTCCACATTTCAAGCGTAGCAGGTTTGCCTGCACTGTCTGCGGACAGTCCGTACAACCGAACCTGTTGACGCCTGCTCTGGCCATAATTAACTACGCGGAATCGCTAATACGTCGCGTAAATTGTCGATCGCGCTTTTTTACCCTAACAGCGTTTAAATTTGTGATCAACCTCACAGGTTATTCCCCTTAAGCAGCGTCGTCCGAGAAGAATAAGTTCAATGAATACTGGAGACGAGCGATATATTTCCGGAAATATCTGGATTATTTATGGAGATTATTCTGCAATGACCGGTGAGATATATTCGCTCTCGCCGCCGTAATTCATGGTAAAAAAGTCCCGACAAAAGTGCGTGATTACGTTATAATCAATGTTACTTTCGGCTATCAGCCGCCATTTAATGGACCAACGTCCTGTTTTATCCAGTAATCGCGAGGATCGTCATGCAACTGCCACACTGCCCCAAATGCCATTCTGAATACACTTATGAAGATAGCGGCATGTTTATCTGCCCGGAATGCGCCCATGAATGGAATAATGCCGAGCCTGCGGACGATCATGATGTGCTGATCGTCAAAGATGCCAACGGCAATTTACTGGCCGACGGTGATAGCGTTACTGTGATAAAAGATCTGAAGGTTAAAGGCAGCTCTTCAATGCTAAAAATCGGTACTAAAGTGAAAAATATCCGCCTGGTCGAAGGCGATCATAATATTGACTGTAAAATTGATGGTTTTGGTCCAATGAAACTAAAATCTGAATTTGTCAAAAAGAACTGATTAATCCCCCTTATCCTGACTCGCTCCTCAAACGGGAGCGGGTCAGGGTTGAAAGCAGCCGCACGCACATTTCTCCCCTGTCATCCCGCTGGCACCAACTCTTCATCCCCCGGTCATCGTCTCTTAACTGAAACGTCACAAAAAACCGTCAGGATCGCCCCATGTTCCGAAGTCAATATGCGTTTGCCCTTCGTGGAGGCTTGACTGACATGTACTTATCCAGACATCCGACCAGCTATCCAACCCGATACCAGGAAATTGCCGCCAAACTTGAGCAAGAGCTTCGCCACCACTACCGCTGCGGCGACTATCTTCCCGCCGAACAGCAGCTAGCGACCCGCTTTGCGGTTAACCGCCATACTCTGCGCCGGGCTATCGACCAGCTCGTCGAGCGCGGCTGGGTCCAGCGCCGTCACGGCGTCGGCGTACTGGTGCTGATGCGGCCGATTGATTACCCGCTCAATGCCCAGGCGCGCTTCAGCCAGAATCTGCTCGAACAGGGGAGCCATCCCACCAGCGAGAAACTGCTGTCGGTCCTGCGCCCGGCCAGCAGCCATATTGCCGAAGCCTTTGCCATTAACGAAGGCGATGACGTTATTCACCTGCGCACCCTGCGCCGTGTGAACGGCGTCGCGCTGTGCCTGATAGACCACTACTTTGCCGACCTGAATTTATGGCCGGTGCTGCAAACCTTTACCCACGGTTCTCTCCATGACTTGCTGCGCGACCAGCTTGATATCGAACTGACCCGCGTACGCACCAAAATCAGCGCCCGCCGCGCGCAGGCCAAAGAGAGCAACATTCTCGGCATACCCAATCTGGCGCCGCTGCTGTGCGTGCGCACGCTGAATCATCGCCAGGGTGCACAGAACGCGACGGAATACTCCGTCAGCCTGACCCGCGCCGACATGATCGAATTCACCATGGAGCACTGAATGCACTTTGATACCGCCACTCGCCAGCGCTGGATGTCCGTGCTGGCCCACAGTGAACCACCAGAACTTGAGGCGCGGATGCAGACCCTGAATCTCGCGCCGCAGTATGAGGTACTTCGCGCCCCGGAAACCGGCCTGGTCCAGCTACAGGCGCGCATGGGCGGCACCGGCGACCGCTTCTTTGCCGGTGATGCCACCTTAACCCGCGCGGCCATTCGCCTGGCCGACGGAACCACCGGCTATAGCTGGGTTCTGGGCCGTGACCGCCCGCACGCCGAGCGCTGCGCGGTCATTGATGCCCTGATGCAGTCGCCACACCATTTTCACACCCTGATGGAAACCCTGATAACCCCGCTGGAAGCACAACGTAGCGCGCGCATTGAAGCCCGACGCGCCGAAGTCAACGCCAGTCGGGTCGACTTCTTTACTCTGGTTCGCGGAGATAACGCATGACATTACAAACCGCCTTTGCCCTGCCGGTGCAGGATGCCCAACACAGTTTTCGCCGTCTGCTGAAAGCGATGAGTGAACCGGGCGTGATCGTCTCCCTGCAGCAGCTCCAGCACGGCTGGCAGCCGCTGAACATCGCTTCCACCAGCCTGCTGCTGACCCTGGCGGATCACGATACGCCGCTCTGGCTCGCCCCGGCGCTACATAACGATCTCGTCGCTCAGAATCTGCGCTTTCATACCGGCGCGCCGCTGGTTGAGCAGCCGCAACGGGCAACATTCGCCATCGCCGATGACAGTATCAGCAGCGAACAACTGAACGTACTTTCTGCCGGTACTGTCGTCGCCCCGGAAACCAGCGTCACGCTGATTGTTCAGCTCACCAGCCTCAGCGGCGGCCGCATGCTGCGCCTGACCGGGGCCGGGATCGCCGAAGAACGGATGATCGCCCCGCATCTGCCGGAATGCATTATTGAGGAATTAACCGAACGCCCGCACCCGTTTCCGCTGGGCATCGACCTGATCCTGACCTGCGGCGAACGCCTGCTGGCTATCCCGCGCACCACCCATGTGGAGGTCTGCTAATGTACGTAGCCGTCAAAGGCGGTGAGAAGGCGATCGCCGCCGCTCACGCCCTGCAAGAACATAAACGCCGTGGTGACAGGCGGCTTCCTGAAATCAGCGTTGAACAGATTAGCCAGCAGCTAAATCTGGCGGTGGACCGGGTAATGACCGAAGGCGGTGTCGCTGACCGGGAGCTGGCGGCGCTGGCGCTGAAACAGGCCAGCGGCGATAACGTCGAAGCCATTTTTCTGCTGCGCGCTTACCGCACCACCCTGCAAAGGCTGGCGGTGAGCGAACCGATCGACACCGCCAGTATGCGCCTTGAACGTCGTATCTCAGCGGTCTACAAAGATATTCCCGGCGGGCAGATGCTCGGCCCGACCTACGACTATACCCATCGCCTGCTCGATTTTACCCTGCTGGCCAACGGTGAATCCCCCGTGCTGGCCACCGACGACGCGCCGCAACAAGCCACCCCACATGTTTTTCATCTGCTGACCCGACAGGAACTGGCGAAAGCGGAGCAGGATACCGCTGCCCGCCCCGACGACATTACCCGTCATCCGCCGGTCTACCCCTGTTCACGCTCTTCGCGTTTACAGCAACTGGTGCGCGGCGACGAAGGTTATCTGCTGGCGCTGGCCTACTCCACCCAGCGCGGCTACGGGCGTAATCACCCGTTTGCCGGTGAAATTCGCAGCGGCTACATCACGGTGCAAATTACCCCTGAAGAGCTGGGATTCACCGTCAATATCGGCGAACTGCTGATGACCGAATGCGAAATGGTCAACGGCTTTGTCGCCCCTCCGGATGAGCCGCCGCACTTTACCCGCGGTTACGGCCTGACGTTCGGCATGAGCGAGCGCAAAGCAATGGCAATGGCGCTGGTAGACCGCGCGCTACAGGCGCCGGATTACGGTGAAGAAGCGGCGGGGCCCGCGCAGGATGAAGAGTTTGTGCTGGCTCATGCCGATAACGTCGAGGCGGCCGGTTTCGTTTCGCATCTCAAACTCCCTCACTATGTCGATTTCCAGGCCGAACTGGCGCTGCTCAAACGTCTGCAACGGGAGAATCAACGTGGCTAACGCGCTGACCGGCTATAACTTTGCTTATCTTGATGAGCAAACCAAACGCATGATCCGCCGCGCCCTTCTGAAAGCGGTGGCAATCCCCGGCTATCAGGTACCGTTCGGCGGTCGCGAGATGCCGATGCCCTACGGCTGGGGCACCGGCGGCATTCAGCTCACCGCCAGCGTGATTGGCGAGGACGATGTGCTGAAAGTGATCGACCAGGGCGCGGACGACACCACCAACGCGGTGTCGATTCGCCAGTTCTTCCGGCGTGTTACCGGTGTCGCCACCACCGAGCGCACCGAAGAGGCGACGCTGATCCAGACCCGTCACCGAATCCCGGAAACGCCGCTGACTGAAGATCAGATCCTGATCTTCCAGGTGCCGATCCCCGAGCCGCTGCGCTTTATCGAGCCGCGCGAAACCGAAACCCGCACCATGCACGCGCTGGAGGAGTATGGCGTGATGCAGGTTAAGCTGTACGAAGATATCGCCCGTTTCGGCCATATCGCGACAACTTACGCCTACCCGGTGAAAGTGAACGGCCGCTACGTGATGGACCCGTCGCCGATTCCAAAATTCGATAATCCGAAGATGCATATGATGCCCGCGCTACAGCTGTTTGGCGCCGGACGCGAAAAGCGTATCTACGCGGTGCCGCCCTATACACCGGTAGAGAGCCTTGATTTCGACGATCATCCGTTTACCGTTCAGAAGTGGGACGAGCCCTGCGCCATCTGCGGATCGCGCCACAGCTATCTTGATGAAGTGGTGCTCGACGACAGCGGCAAGCGAATGTTTGTCTGCTCCGATACCGATTATTGCCGTCAACAGAGCGAGGCGCAGAAAAAATGAGTCATCCGTTACTGGCGGTCAATCGCCTGACCCACCTCTATGCGCCGGGAAAAGGCTTCAGCGATGTGTCGTTTGAACTGTGGCCAGGCGAAGTCCTCGGTATCGTCGGCGAATCCGGCTCCGGGAAAACCACTCTGCTGCAGGCCATTTCCGCCCGCCTGACGCCGCAACGGGGCGAAGTTCTGTATCAGAACCGCTCACTGTACGCGATGAGCGAAGCGGATCGCCGTCGCCTGTTGCGCACCGAATGGGGCGTGGTGCATCAGCATCCGCTGGACGGCCTGCGTCGCCAGGTGTCGGCGGGAGGCAATATCGGCGAACGCCTGATGGCCACCGGCGCCCGGCACTACGGCAATATTCGCGCCACGGCGGCGCAGTGGCTGCAGGAGGTGGAGATCCCGCCTTCACGCATTGACGACCTGCCCACCACCTTTTCCGGCGGAATGCAGCAGCGCCTGCAAATCGCCCGCAATCTGGTGACCCGGCCAAAGCTGATATTTATGGATGAGCCGACCGGCGGGCTGGACGTTTCGGTGCAGGCGCGCCTGCTCGACCTGCTGCGCGGCCTGGTGGTGGAGCTGAACCTGGCGGTGGTGATCGTGACCCACGATCTCGGCGTCGCCCGCCTGCTGGCTAACCGTCTGCTGGTGATGAAGCAGGGCGAGGTGGTGGAAAGTGGTTTAACTGACCGGGTGCTGGATGATCCGCACCACCCTTACACCCAACTGCTGGTGTCGTCGGTATTGCAGAATTAACCCCCGGGGCAATCGGCCACACGAATATCGAAGAGGCAAAAAATGAACGCCATCCGCGTTGAAAACATCCATAAAACCTTTGTTCTGCACCAGCAGCACGGCGTGCGTCTGCCGGTCCTCACCGACGCCTCGTTAACCGTTAACGCCGGGGAATGCGTGGTGCTGCACGGCCACTCCGGCAGCGGAAAATCAACCCTGCTGCGATCGCTTTACGCCAACTACCTGCCCGATAGCGGCCACATCCATATCCGCCACGGCGACGAATGGGTGGACCTGGTCAGCGCTTCGGCGCGTAAGGTACTGGAAGTACGTAAAACCACTATCGGCTGGGTCAGCCAGTTCCTGCGGGTGATCCCGCGCATTTCCGCCCTCGACGTGGTGATGCAGCCGCTGCTCGAACTGGGCATTTCCCGCGACGAGAGCGCCGCAAAAGCCGCCCGTCTACTGGCGCGCCTGAACGTCCCTGAGCGCCTGTGGCGCCTGGCGCCTTCCACCTTTTCCGGCGGCGAGCAGCAGCGCGTCAATATCGCCCGCGGCTTTGCGGTTGATTACCCCATTTTGCTCCTCGACGAACCTACCGCCTCGCTGGACGCGAAAAACAGCGCTGCGGTGGTGGAACTGATTCACGAAGCCAAAGCGCGCGGCGCGGCTATCGTCGGTATTTTTCATGACGAAGCGGTACGCAATCAGGTCGCTGACCGCCTGCATCCGATGGGAATATCAGCATGATTATCAATAATGTAAAGCTGGTCCTCGAAAATGAGGTGGTTAATGGCTCGCTGGAAGTGCGGGACGGCAACATTTATGCCTTCGCCGCAAGCCAGAGTCGGCTGGCGGCGGCCATTGATGGCGAAGGCGGCTGGCTGCTGCCGGGGCTTATCGAGCTGCATACCGACAATCTGGACAAGTTTTTCTCCCCCCGACCAAAAGTGGACTGGCCCGCCCATTCGGCGATGAGCAGCCACGACGCGCTGATGATTGCCAGCGGCATCACCACCGTGCTGGATGCCGTCGCCATTGGCGATGTCCGCGACGGCGGCGATCGTCTGGAGAATCTGGAAAAAATGATTAACGCCGTGGAAGAGACGCAAAAGCGCGGCCTCAACCGCGCTGAACACCGTCTGCATCTGCGTTGTGAACTGCCGCACCACACCACTCTGCCGCTGTTTGAAAAACTGGTGGGCCGCGAGCCGGTCAGCCTGGTCTCCCTGATGGATCACTCGCCAGGCCAGCGTCAGTACGCCGATCGCAGCAAATACCGCGACTACTATCAGGGAAAATACCACCTGAGCCACGCCGAAATGGACCAATTCGAAGAGGAGCAGATGGCGCTGGCGGCAACCTGGTCGCAGCCCAACCGGCAGAGTATTGCCGCGATCTGCCGCGAGCGTCATATCGCTCTGGCCAGCCACGACGACGCCACCCCTGAGCATGTAGCCGAATCGCACCAGCTTGGCAGCGTCATCGCCGAATTTCCTACCACGCTCGCTGCCGCGGAGGCGTCACGTCAGCATGGAATGTGCGTTCTGATGGGGGCGCCGAATATCGTGCGCGGCGGCTCGCATTCCGGGAACGTCGCCGCCCACCATCTGGCAACCCGCGGCCTGCTGGATATCCTCTCCTCCGATTATTACCCCGCCAGCCTGCTGGACGCCGCTTTTCGCGTTGCCGATGACGACGCTAACGCCTTTACCCTGGCGCAGGCTATTCGTCTGGTGAGTAGTAACCCGGCGCAGGCGGTAGGTCTGCACGACCGGGGGACAATTGCCGAAGGTAAACGCGCGGATCTGGTGCTGGCGCGCCGTCGCGGCGAGCATATCCATATTGATAACGTCTGGCGTCAGGGTAAGAGGGTCTTCTGATGACGGGGAGACTGATTTGGCTGGTCGGCCCATCCGGCTCCGGTAAAGATAGCCTGCTGACGGCGCTGCGCCAGCGGGAACATCCGCAACTGCTGGTGGCGCACCGCTACATTACCCGTCCTCACAATGCGGGCTACGAAAATCATATCGCGCTTAGCGAACATGAATTTTTCACCCGCGCCGAACAGCACCTGTTTGCCCTTAGCTGGCATGCCAACAACACGTATTACGGCATCGGCGTGGAAATTGACCTGTGGCTGCACGCCGGGTTTGACGTGGTGGCCAACGGCTCCCGCGCGCACCTTCCACAGGCGCAGGCACGCTATGCCGATGTCCTGCTGCCCGTCTGTCTGCAGGTCTCCCCGGAGATACTGCGTCAACGTCTGGAGCAGCGCGGACGGGAGAACCAAACGGAGATTGCTCAGCGGCTGGCGCGGGCGGCGCGTTATACGCCGGGCGCGTGCCAGATCCTCAACAATGATGGCCCTCTGAGCCACTCGGTGGATGCGCTGGTATCCTTGATTCGCGTTCACGGCAACCGGCGTGAACAGCGGCTCGCCTGACAAAAATGTCCTGAAGTGAGGAGGTAGTATGAGCCTGACTCTCCGCTTAACCGGCACCGGCGGTGCGCAGCAGGTACCGGTTTTCGGCTGCGACTGCCCCGCCTGTCGCCGGGCGCGCGCCACTGAGGCGCACCGTCGCCGCCCCTGTAGCGCGGTGGTCGCGTTCAACAGCGCGGTGACGCTGCTGGATGCCGGACTGCCGGATCTGATGGAGCACTGGCCCGCCGGCAGCTTTCAGCAGTTTCTGCTCACGCATTATCATATGGATCATGTTCAGGGGCTGTTCCCGCTGCGCTGGGGCGCAGGCGACCCCATTGCGGTATACGGCCCGCCCGATGAACAGGGCTGCGACGATCTGTTCAGACATCCGGGCCTGCTGGATTTCAGCCACACCGTCGAACCGTTTGTGACGTTTACGCTACAGGGGCTGCGCGTCACCCCGCTGCCGCTAAACCACTCAAAGCTCACTTTCGGTTATCTGCTGGAATCGGCCCACAGCCGGGTTGCCTGGCTGTCCGACACCGCGGGCCTGCCGGAAAAAACGCTGAAATTCCTGCTTAACAACCAGCCGCAGATCATCATCATCGACTGTAGCCATGAACCGCGCCCGCAACCGCCGCACAATCACTGCGACCTGAACACGGTTCGGGCCATTAACCAGGTGATTGGCTGCCCGCGCGTGATCCTCACCCATATCAGCCACCAGTTCGACGTATGGATGATGGACAATGTGCTGCCTGCCGGGTTTGAAGCGGGGTTTGATGGGATGGAGATTGTGCTGGATTAACCCGCCGCGCGCCTCATCAACAACACGGTCCACGCTGACGTGGAAAAACAAACCGGTACAGAAATACGGCACAGGACCAGCCCTCGCGACTGGCCCCATATTAATCAACCTCATCGCGGAGGGATCTCAGTGCCGTTGCTGCTCAATCGCGCCGATTGCGTCGACCCGCCCCTGATGGCGTCCGCCTTCAAATTCGGCGTCCAGCCAGGCATCGACGATCATTTTTGCCAGATCCAGACCGATCACCCGCGCGCCAAAAGCCAGAACATTAGTATCATTATGCTGCCGTGAAAGCTGCGCCGAGTAAGGCTCGCTGCAAACCACCGCCCGAATGCCTGAATGTTTATTAGCAGCGATTGAGATACCGACGCCGGTGCCGCAAATCAGGATCCCGCCATCGACTTCACCCGCGGCAACAGCCTGAGCCACAGCGCTGGCGTAACGTGGATAATCGGTGCGCGCCGTTGACCATGCTCCTTTATCCACGACGTCAATGCCGCGCTGACGCAGATGCGCCAGGATCGCCTCTTTCAGGATAAAACCCACATGATCGCAGCCAAATGCAATCCGTTTCATACTCAGCCTCGCCTGTTATCAACTTTACAGATAGTGTTTGCATTGTGATTTAAACGGCGAAAACTGGCGAAACAAACCGCAATCACACTGCTTAAAGGGCCTTTCTACACGGCAAAATTTCACAAATCAAGCGCTGAAAGCATTTAAAGCGATACTGCCTCGCGCATAAGACATCCCGCAAATAACACATAATAATTTGATATAAAAATAATTTACTAAAATAACAACGCATGTCGACACCACCAAACTTCACGAAATATAGTACTTTATAAAAATATAATTTTTGTGAAGTTGATTGTATCTTTTCAGTTTCACCTGTGGTGATATAGTGTTGTCTTCATTTTATGGACGAAGAGAAAGCGATGAGTCAGTCAGAATCCAGTGCGCTCCCCAACGGTATCGGCCTTGCCCCCTGGCTTCGCATGAAGCAGGAAGGGATGACCGAAAACGAACGTCGTATCGTTGAATGGTTGCTCACCCCCGGCAATCTCAGCGATGCGCCGGCAATCAAAGATGTCGCGGAGGCGCTGTCAGTATCCGAAGCCATGATCGTTAAGGTGTCGAAACTCCTTGGCTTTAGCGGTTTTCGCAACCTGCGCAGCGCGCTGGAAGCCTACTTTTCGCAATCCGAGCAGGTGCTCCCGGCTGAGCTCTCCTTTGATGAAGCGCCGCAGGATGTCGTGAATAAGGTGTTTAACATCACCCTGCGCACCATTATGGAAGGCCAGTCAATCGTCAATGTCGACGAGATTCATCGTGCGGCGCGATTCTTTGCCCGCGCCAGGCAGCGGGACCTGTACGGCGCCGGAGGGTCCAACGCCATTTGCGCCGATGTGCAGCATAAATTTTTACGCATCGGCGTGCGCTGTCAGGCTTACCCGGACGCCCATATCATGATGATGTCCGCATCGCTGCTGAAGGAGGGGGATGTGGTACTGGTGGTCTCGCACTCAGGGCGCACCAGCGATATTAAATCGGCGGTGGAACTCGCGAAAAAAAATGGTGCAAAAATTATTTGTATCACCCATAGCTATCATTCGCCGATTGCAAAATTAGCTGACTTTATTATTTGCTCGCCAGCACCAGAGACGCCGTTATTAGGCCGGAATGCCTCGGCACGTATATTACAACTGACATTATTAGATGCGTTCTTTGTTTCCGTCGCACAGCTCGACATTGAACAAGCGAATATAAATATGCAGAAAACGGGCGCGATTGTTGATTTCTTTTCACCAGGCGCGCTGAAGTAAATACTCGTCATGTTTCAGGTCACAGATGAGTTGGCAACGCACGTTCTCCCCGGTCACATGATTTTCTATGGCGCCGGGGATTAACTCGCTTACCCTCTTTACCGTGATTTGAATGAGTTAGAGTATTAATAATTAGCTCCTGCCACAGGAGCGTCCCCTACACTGAGAATACTGCTATGAATAAATATCTGAAACTTTTCAGCGGCGCGGCTATGGGCATAATGTTATCCACCAGCGCAATGGCCGCTGCCGATTACGCCGTGGTATTGAAGACATTATCCAACCCATTTTGGGTCGATATGAAAAAGGGTATTGAAGACGAAGCCAAAACATTAGGCGTTAGCGTCGATATTTTTGCCTCGCCCTCGGAAGGCGATTTCCAGTCGCAACTGCAGTTATTTGAAGATCTCAGCAACAAAAATTACAAAGGTATCGCTTTTGCGCCGCTCTCCTCCGTTAACCTGGTGATGCCGGTGGCTAAAGCCTGGAAAAAGGGCATCTATCTGGTCAACCTCGATGAAAAAATCGATATGGACAACCTGAAGAAAGCCGGCGGCAATGTGGAAGGGTTTGTCACTACCGATAACGTGGCGGTCGGCGCAAAAGGCGCGGAATTTATCATCAATAAGCTGGGCGCGGAGGGTGGAGAAGTCGCCATTATCGAAGGCAAAGCCGGTAACGCCTCCGGTGAAGCTCGTCGTAACGGCGCGACTGAGGCGTTTAAGAAGGCGAGCCAGATCAAGCTGGTGGCCAGCCAGCCTGCCGACTGGGACCGTATCAAGGCGCTGGACGTCGCCACCAACGTGTTACAGCGTAATCCGAATATCAAAGCGATTTACTGCGCTAACGACACCATGGCGATGGGGGTCGCTCAGGCCGTCGCGAATGCCGGTAAAACCGGCAAAGTGCTGGTCGTTGGCACCGATGGCATTCCGGAAGCCCGCAAGATGGTAGAAAACGGGCAGATGACCGCCACTGTCGCGCAGAACCCGGCGGATATTGGCGCGACCGGCCTCAAGATGCTGGTCGATGCAGAAAAAAGCGGCAAGGTTATTCCGTTGGATAAAACCCCGAAATTTAAAATGGTGGACTCTATTCTGGTGACGAAATAATTCAAAGGTTGCGTCACCCCGCCCCTCTCCCGTTCCGGGAGAGGGTGAAAATATAAGGAATCACTATGCTCACGCCATATATTTCAATGGCGGGGATCGGCAAATCCTTTGGTCCGGTTCACGCATTAAAATCAGTTGATTTAACAGTTTACCCTTATGAAATACATGCGTTATTAGGGGAAAATGGTGCCGGTAAATCAACGTTAATGAAAGTGCTGTCGGGAATACATGAGCCGACCAAAGGCACCATCACAATTAATAATGTCAACTATGACAAGCTCGATCATAAATTAGCGGCTGAACTCGGCATCGGTATTATTTATCAGGAACTCAGCGTGATTGATGAATTAACGGTGCTGGAGAATTTATATATTGGTCGTCATCTGACGAAAAAAGTCTGCGGCATCAATATTATCGACTGGAAAGAAATGCGCATACGGGCGGCAATGATGCTGCTGCGCGTCGGGCTAAAGGTTGCTTTAGACGAAAAGGTGGCAAACCTCTCCATCAGCCACAAACAGATGCTGGAAATCGCCAAGACGCTGATGCTCGACGCCAAAGTGCTGATTATGGATGAACCCACTTCCTCGCTGACCAATAAAGAAGTGGATTATCTGTTCCTGATCATGAACCAACTGCGCAAAGAGGGCACCGCCATCGTGTATATCTCGCATAAGCTGGCGGAAATTCGCCGCATCTGCGATCGCTACACGGTGATGAAAGACGGTAGCAGCGTCTGCAGCGGGATGGTCAGCGAAGTCAATAACGACGACATCGTGCGCCTGATGGTGGGCCGCGAGCTGCAAAACCGCTTCAATGCCATGAAAGAGAGCACCGGCAATATTGCCCGCGAGACGGTGTTCGAGGTGAAAAATGTCACCAGTCACGACAAGAAAAAGGTGCGCGACATCTCCTTCAGCGTTAATCGCGGCGAAATTCTTGGCTTTGCCGGGCTGGTCGGCTCCGGACGTACCGAACTGATGAACTGCCTGTTCGGCGTCGATAAGCGCGCGCACGGCGAAATCCATCTCAACGGTAAAGCGATCTCCCCCCGTTCACCGCTGGACGCCTTAAAAAAAGGTATGGCCTATATCACCGAAAACCGCCGGGAAAACGGCTTTTTCGCTAACTTCTCGATCGCCCAGAACATGGCGGTCAGCCAGAGTCTGAAGCGCGGCGGTTACAAAGGGGCGATGGGGCTGTTCAACGAAGGGGACGAGCGCAAAACGGCGGAAGCACAACGTAAGCTGCTGGCGCTGAAGTGCCATTCCGTCGATCAGAACATTACCGAGCTTTCCGGCGGCAATCAGCAGAAAGTGCTGATTTCCAAATGGTTATGCTGCAACCCGGACGTCATTATTTTTGATGAGCCGACGCGCGGCATCGACGTTGGCGCAAAAGCCGAAATTTATAAAGTGATGCGCCAGCTGGCCGATGACGGAAAAGTCATCCTGATGGTGTCGTCTGAATTACCTGAAATTATCGCCGTCTGCGACCGCATTGCCGTGTTCTGCGAAGGGCGACTGACACAGATCCTGAGCAATCGCGACGATATGAGCGAAGAGGAGATTATGGCATGGGCACTACCACAAGAGTGAAAAGCGACATGGGCGAGAAAAAACCGTTTAACTTCGCGCTGTTCTGGGATAAATACGGCACCTTTTTTATCCTTGCCATTATCGTCGCGATTTTCGGTACCCTGTCGTCGGAGTACTTCCTGACGACCAACAACATTACGCAGATCTTCGTTCAGAGCTCGGTCACCGTGCTGATCGGCATGGGCGAATTCTTCGCGATCCTTGTCGCCGGGATCGATCTGTCGGTCGGGGCGATCCTCGCGCTCTCCGGGATGGTTACCGCGAAACTGATGCTGGCGGGCGTTGATCCGTTCCTCGCGGCGCTGATTGGCGGCGTACTGGTGGGCGGCCTGCTTGGCGCAATCAACGGTTGTCTGGTCAACTGGACCGGTTTGCATCCATTTATCATTACCCTGGGCACCAACGCCATTTTCCGCGGTATCACGCTGGTCATCTCTGATGCCAACTCGGTATACGGCTTCTCATTTGATTTCGTCAACTTCTTCGCCGCCACGCCGTTAGGGATCCCCGTCCCGGTCATCTTCTCGTTGATTGTCGCGGTGATCCTGTGGTTTCTCACCACGCGTCTGCGCGTGGGCCGCAATATCTACGCGCTGGGCGGTAACAAAAACTCAGCCTTTTACTCCGGTATCGACGTCAAATTTCACATGCTGCTGGTGTTTATTATTTCTGGTATTTGCGCCGGACTGGCGGGGGTAGTCTCCACTGCACGACTCGGCGCGGCTGAACCCCTGGCGGGAATGGGCTTTGAAACCTACGCCATCGCCAGCGCCATCATCGGCGGGACCAGCTTCTTCGGCGGTAAGGGGCGCATCTTCTCCGTGGTTATCGGCGGCCTGATCATCGGCACCATCAATAATGGGCTGAATATTCTGCAAGTACAAACCTACTACCAACTGGTGGTGATGGGCGGATTAATCATCGCGGCTGTCGCCCTCGACCGTCTTATCAGTAAGTAAGGAATTTATAATGAAAATTGCACCCTCTTTAATGTGTATGGATCTGCTGAAATTCAAAGAACAGATCGAGTTTATCGACCAGCACGCAGATTATTTTCACATCGACATTATGGACGGCCATTTTGTGCCAAATCTGACCCTGTCGCCTTTTTTCGTCAGCCAGGTGAAACGGCTGGCCAGTAAGCCGCTGGACTGCCATCTGATGGTCACCCGTCCACAGGATTACATTAGCCAGCTGGCGCAGGCGGGCGCGGATATTATCACCTTGCACCCGGAAACCATTAACGGCCAGGCCTTCCGACTGATTGATGCCATTCGTCGTCACGGTATGAAAGTTGGCCTCATCCTCAATCCGGAAACCCCGGTCGAGGCGATGAAATATTACATTCATAAAGCCGACAAAATCACGGTGATGACCGTCGATCCCGGCTTCGCAGGGCAACCGTTTATCCCGGAGATGCTGGATAAAATCGCTGAGCTGAAAGCCTGGCGCGAACGCGAAGGGCTGGGCTACGAAATTGAAATCGACGGCTCCTGCAACCAGGCCACTTACCAAAAACTGATCGCGGCGGGCGCGGACGTCTTTATCGTCGGCACCTCCGGCCTCTTTAACCATGCCGACAAGATTGATGATGCATGGCAAATAATGGCAGAACAAATCCTTGCGGCAAAAAACGAGGTACTGCCTCATGCAAAAACAGCGTAACGTCGTTGCTGGCGTGGATATGGGCGCGACGCATATCCGCTTTTGCCTGCAGACAGCACAGGGCGTAACGCTGCACGGTGAAAAGCGTCGAACGGCGGATGTGATTACCTCCGACGGCCTGGTTGACGGCATTAAAAACCTGCTGCAACAGCAACTGGCCCACCATGATGCCAGATGCCGTGGGCTGGTGATGGGATTCCCGGCGCTGGTAGCCAGGGACAAACGGACGATTATTTCAACGCCCAATCTGCCTCTGGCCGCTGACGATCTGTACAACCTGGCTGACAGACTGGAAGCGGCGCTGGGCTGCCCGGTCGAGTTTTCCCGCGATGTGAATCTGCAGTTGTCTTTTGACGTGCAGGAGAATCACCTGCAGGAACAGGAGGTGCTGGCGGCTTATCTCGGCACCGGCATGGGCTTCGCCGTCTGGCTGAACGGCGGACCCTGGATCGGCGCCCACGGCGTCGCGGGCGAACTGGGGCACATTCCGCTGGGTGATGACGCCCTCACCTGCGCCTGCGGCAACCCTGCCTGTCTGGAAACCGTATGCTCCGGCATCGCGCTAAAGCGCTGGTACGAGCAACAAACACGCGACTGGGCATTGGGCGAACTGTTTGTTCACGCCGGGCAAGCGCCGTTTGTCCAGACGCTGTTAAACCACGCCGCCCGCGCGATCGCCACCAGCATCAATCTTTTTGACCCGGATGCGGTGATCCTCGGCGGCGGCGTCATGGATATGCCCGCTTTTCCGCGTGATGCATTAATCGCGATGATCAAAACCTACGTTCGTCGCCCGCTACCGTATCAGGCCGTCCGCTTTATCGCCGCCTCATCTTCGGCGTTTAACGGCGCCCGGGGCGCGGCAGCGCTGGCGCGCAGCCGTTATCTGGCATAAACCGCCCCGGGAAGCGTCCTGAGCGCTTTACCCGGGCTTTGCACATCCGCGTCACCTCCCTCACTTCGACACGTCAAAACTGACGATTGCCTGTTTTTCGTCAGCATTTTGACTAAAAAAACAGCGTATCATCAGTCAATACCCACAATGAAAGCATGGCATAAAAGATGCATAGTGATTTCGTGATAGCGCAAATGCGCCAATTGATTAACTGGAGCAAGACCGATGAAAAAAGTCGTCACGGTGTGTCCGTATTGTGCATCAGGTTGCAAAATCAATCTGGTGGTCGATAACGGCAAAATCGTTCGGGCAGAGGCGGCTCAGGGGAAAACCAATCAGGGAACCCTGTGTCTGAAAGGCTATTATGGCTGGGATTTTATTAACGACACCCAGATCCTGACCCCGCGCCTGAAAACCCCCATGATCCGTCGCCAGCGTGGCGGCAAACTGGAATCCGTCTCCTGGGACGAGGCGCTTGATTATGTTGCCACCCGTCTCAGCGCCATTAAAGAGAAGTATGGTCCGGACGCGATTCAGACTACCGGTTCGTCCCGCGGGACGGGTAATGAAACAAACTATGTGATGCAAAAATTCGCGCGCGCCGTTATTGGAACCAATAACGTTGACTGCTGCGCTCGCGTCTGACACGGCCCTTCGGTTGCAGGTCTGCACCAGTCGGTCGGTAACGGCGCCATGAGTAATGCCATCACCGAGATTGATAACACCGATCTCGTATTTATCTTCGGGTATAACCCGGCAGATTCGCACCCTATTGTGGCGAATCATGTGATTAACGCCAAACGCAACGGGGCGAAAATCATCGTTTGCGATCCGCGTAAAATCGAAACCGCGCGCATCGCGGATATGCACATTGCGTTGAAAAATGGCTCGAACATCGCCCTGCTCAACGCCATCGGGCATGTCATTATTGAAGAGGATCTCTACGATAAATCTTTCGTCGCCAACCGTTCCGAAGGCTTCGAGGAGTATCGCAAAATCGTCGAAGGCTATACGCCGGAGTCGGTGGAAGAGATTACCGGCGTCAGCGCCCAGGATATTCGCGCCTGCGCCCGCATGTACGCTAACGCAAAATCCGCCGCAATACTGTGGGGCATGGGCGTCACCCAGTTCTATCAGGGCGTGGAGACCGTACGTTCCCTGACCAGTCTGGCCATTCTGACCGGCAACCTCGGTAAGCCAAGCGTCGGCGTCAACCCGGTGCGCGGCCAGAACAACGTTCAGGGTGCCTGTGATATGGGGGCGCTGCCGGATACCTATCCGGGCTATCAGTATGTTAAGTTCCCGGAAAATCGCGAGAAGTTCGCCAAAGCCTGGGGAGTCGAGAGCCTGCCGGCGCATACTGGCTATCGCATCAGCGAACTGCCGCACCGCGTGGAGCACGGCGAAGTACGGGCGGCGTACATTATGGGAGAAGATCCGCTCCAGACCGACGCCGAGCTGTCCGCCGTGCGTAAAGCGTTTGAACAGTTGGATCTGGTTATCGTCCAGGATATTTTCATGACCAAAACCGCCTCCGCGGCCGATGTCATTCTGCCGTCCACCTCCTGGGGCGAGCATGAAGGCGTCTATACCGCAGCGGACCGCGGCTTCCAGCGCTTCTTTAAAGCCGTTGAGCCGAAGTGGGACCTGAAAACCGACTGGCAGATTATCAGCGAGATCGCGACCCGGATGGGCTACCCGATGCACTACAACAACACCCAGGAGATCTGGGATGAGTTGCGTCATCTGTGCCCGGATTTCTACGGCGCCACCTACGAGAAAATGGGCGAACTGGGCTACATCATGTGGCCGTGCCGCGATGAGTCCGATGCCGATCAGGGAACCTCTTATCTGTTTAAAGAGAAGTTCGATACCCCGAACGGTCTGGCGCAGTTCTTCACCTGCGACTGGGTGGCCCCGATTGACAAGCTCACCGACGAGTATCCGATGGTGCTATCGACGGTGCGCGAAGTCGGTCACTACTCCTGTCGTTCGATGACCGGCAACTGCGCGGCGCTGTCCGCGCTGGCGGATGAACCCGGTTATGCGCAAATCAATACCGCCGACGCTGAGCGTCTGGGTATTGAGGATGAGTCACTGGTGTGGGTTAACTCACGCAAAGGCCGTATTATCACCCGTGCGCAGGTCAGCGATCGTCCGAATAAAGGGGCGGTTTATATGACCTACCAGTGGTGGATTGGCGCCTGTAACGAACTGGTTACCGAGAACCTGAGCCCGATAACCAAAACGCCAGAGTACAAATACTGCGCCGTCAACGTTACGCCGATTGCCGATCAGCGTGCCGCCGAGCAGTATGTGATTGATGAGTACAACAAGCTGAAAACCCGCCTGCGCGAGAGCGCGATCGGTTAATCAGTTGACCTTTACGGGGCGGCGCTTCGCGCCTGCCCGGACGGCAAATTTCTCGTCGTCCGGGCAAAGGGCTGGCGCCGCTTGCGTAAAATTCCGCCTGAATTTGTTGACACGAGACATTCACGCCAGCAAGCGTCGCTGCATAAAAATCCCGGTCATTCGCTTAACGGGCCTCACATAACGCCCGGCGCATTAACCGGGCCAGGGGGCTATTGGGCGGTCTTCTCAAATTTACCCAGCACTTCACGCTCATACGCCAGCGCTTTTTTGCGGTCAAATTTGTGTTCCCACTTAGCGATCACCAGCACCGCCAGCGCATTACCCACCACGTTCAGCGCAGTACGCGCCATATCAAGGATACGGTCCACACCGGCAATAAAGGCCAGACCTTCCAGCGGTATCCCCACGCTGCCCAGCGTCGCCAGCAGCACCACAAAGGAAACCCCCGGAACGCCCGCAATCCCTTTCGAGGTCACCATCAGCGTCAGCACAAGGGTAATCTCATGCCAGATAGACAGGTCGATACCGTACAACTGGGCGATAAAGATCGCCGCGATGCTCTGATACAGCGTCGAACCATCAAGATTAAACGAGTAGCCGGTCGGCACCACAAAGCTGGTGATCGACGCCGGTGCGCCATAGGCTTCCATCTTCTCGATAATACGCGGCAGCACGCTTTCAGAGCTGGCGGTAGAGTACGCCAGAATCAGCTCATCCTTCAGAATACGGATCAGGATCCAGATGCTCAGTCCGCATACCCGCGCCACCATACCGAGCACCACCAGCGCGAAGAACAGGATCGCGAAATAAACCAGAATCACCAGCTTTGCCAGCGGCCACAGGGAGGCGAAACCGAAAGTCGCCACGGTCACCGAGATCAACGCGAACACACCGACCGGCGCATAGCGCATCACCATATGCGTCACTTTGAACATGGTTTCAGAGATTGAGCGGAACACGGTGACCAGCGGTTCACGATGGGTAGCGGGCAGCGAGGAAAGGCCGAGGCCAAACAGCACCGAGAAGAAGATGATCGGCAGCATGTCGCCTTTCGCCATGGAGGCGACGATATTCGTCGGCACCAGTGAGAGGATCGTGCCCATCAGACCATGCGCGTGGCTCTGCACTTCCGCGGTGGTGTTTTGATATTTTGAAATATCCACTGCCGCCAGCTGCGACATATCAATCCCGGCACCGGGCTGGAAAACGTTCGCGAGGGTGATCCCCAGCACAATCGCCACCGTGGTGATCACTTCAAAATAGATAATGGTTTTCGCGCCGATACGACCCAGTTGCTTTGCATCGCCCACGCCAGCAATGCCGACCACCAGGGTCGAAATCACAATCGGTACGACGATCATTTTAATCAGATGGATAAAGATATCACCCGCCGGGGTCAGCAGGTTCGAGGTTAACCACTCACGACTGTCGGCGTGATAATGCAGGTAACTTCCCAGCAGTATGCCCAGCACCAGAGCCAGCAAAATTTGCCAGGCCAGGCTGACTTTCGTTTTTTTCTTCACTACAGACTTCCTCAATGAAAGGCACCATTCCAGAAGATAACGGTACCCACTGAAAAGGGTATGAATTGTGTTGCGTTGTTTTATAGGGTTATTTAACGCGCAATATCAGTATCATTTGCACGGTATGCTGCGCAAGTCTTTAAGAACCGGGGATTACACTGGTTTTCTGCATAAATCCGCTTATATTGCCGGATTAGTATGCATAACTATTTGTTATAAAAAATATTTACTCAACTCAATTTCTATAAATTCCCTCAAGAAATTATTTCATGTCAATGTTTCATTTGATTGCTTTTCATTCAGTTTAATCAATGCGTGATCTGCCCCCCAAATAGCAAACAAAGCCGTCAAAGCCCCTGATCTTAACGTTTACTTGACATATATTTAACAATTCAGAGGAGAAAAAAAGCCATGAGCCAAATACATAAACACTCTATTCCCACTAATATTGCAGAACGCTGCCTGATTAACCCGGAACAGTATCAGACGCAGTACCAGTTGTCCGTCACCGACCCTGATGTCTTCTGGGGTGAACAGGGTAAAATCCTTGACTGGATCACCCCCTACACTCGTGTTAAAAACACCTCGTTCGCCCCGGGCAATATTTCCATCAAATGGTATGAAGACGGTACCCTGAACCTGGCCGCTAACTGTCTCGATCGCCATCTGGCGGAATCCGGCGACCGGACCGCCATCATCTGGGAAGGTGACGATGCCCGCGAAAGCAAAAACATCACTTATCGCGAGCTACACCGTGATGTCTGCCGCTTTGCCAACGTCCTGCTCGATCTCGGGATCAAAAAAGGCGATGTCGTGGCGATCTATATGCCGATGGTGCCCGAAGCGGCGGTGGCTATGCTGGCCTGCGCCCGCATTGGCGCTATCCACTCGGTGATTTTCGGCGGTTTCTCGCCGGAAGCGGTCGCCGGTCGCATCATCGATTCCAATTCCCGTCTGGTCATTACGTCTGATGAAGGACTTCGCGCCGGTCGTGCCATTCCGCTGAAAAAGAATGTCGACGATGCATTGAAAAATCCCAACGTGAAAAGCATTGAGCATGTGGTTGTGCTCAAACGGACCGGCGGAAAAATCGACTGGCAGGAAGGTCGCGATCTGTGGTGGGCCGATCTGATCGAGAAAGCCAGCGCCGAACATCAGCCGGAAGCGATGAACGCCGAAGATCCGCTGTTTATTCTGTATACCTCCGGCTCGACCGGTAAACCTAAAGGTGTACTGCACACCACCGGCGGCTACCTGGTCTATGCGGCGACAACCTTTAAATACGTTTTCGATTACCATCCTGGCGATATCTACTGGTGTACCGCCGATGTCGGCTGGGTCACCGGCCATAGCTACTTGCTTTACGGCCCGCTGGCCTGCGGCGCAACGACGCTGATGTTCGAAGGCGTACCGAACTGGCCGACCCCGGCGCGCATGTGTCAGGTAGTGGATAAACATCAGGTCAACATCCTCTATACCGCGCCAACAGCAATTCGCGCATTAATGGCCGAAGGCGATAAGGCTATCGAGGGTACTGACCGCTCTTCGCTGCGCATTCTCGGTTCCGTGGGCGAACCCATTAACCCGGAGGCCTGGGAGTGGTACTGGAAGAAGATTGGCAACGAGAGGTGCCCGGTAATGGATACCTGGTGGCAGACCGAAACCGGTGGCTTTATGATCACCCCCCTGCCGGGCGCCATTGAGCTCAAAGCGGGTTCCGCCACGCGCCCCTTCTTCGGCGTCCAGCCTGTACTGGTAGATAACGAAGGGATACCGCTGGAAGGCGCGACCGAGGGCAACCTGGCGATCGCCGACTCCTGGCCGGGTCAGGCGCGCACCCTGTTTGGCGACCATGCGCGCTTCGAGCAGACCTACTTTTCCACCTTTAAAAATATGTACTTCAGCGGCGACGGCGCGCGCCGTGACGAAGACGGCTACTACTGGATTACCGGCCGCGTGGATGACGTACTCAACGTTTCCGGCCACCGTCTGGGCACTGCTGAAATCGAATCCGCACTGGTGTCGCATCCCAAAATCGCCGAAGCGGCGGTGGTGGGCATTCCGCATAACATTAAAGGCCAGGCCATCTACGCTTACGTGACGCTAAACCACGGTGAAGAACCGACCCCGGAGCTGTACGCCGAAGTACGTAACTGGGTGCGTAAAGAGATCGGCCCGCTGGCGACGCCGGATGTGCTGCACTGGACCGACTCCTTACCGAAAACCCGCTCCGGCAAAATTATGCGCCGCATTTTGCGCAAAATTGCCGCAGGCGATACCAGTAACTTCGGCGATACCTCAACGCTGGCCGATCCTGGGGTGGTGGATAAACTGCTCGAAGAGAAGCAGGCCATCGCGATGCCATCATAAACCAACCGATCCCCTACAACCTCTCCCTTCGGGGAGAGAATATAAATAACACCCCTAAGGATTTCAGGTAGCAGGAAAGCGGTAAACAGGCGGCTCCCCGACATGTCACTGTCGGGTGGATGCGTGTTGCCGATTTCTGGCGCGTGGATGACAAAAGGGAACCTCTGGAGACGCGATGATGAACGATCAAATGTGTCAGCGAATAGAGAATAGTGCGCATTTCAGGGAGCTTGTCGCCACCCGACAAAGATTTGCCACCATTCTGTCACTGATTATGTTAGTGATTTATGTCGGCTTTATTCTGCTTATTGCTTTCGCACCCGGCTGGCTGGGCACGCCGCTGCATGCGGGAACCAGCGTCACCCGCGGTATTCCGATTGGCATCGGCGTGATCGTTATCTCTTTCGTACTCACCGGAATTTACGTCTGGCGGGCAAACGGTGAATTTGACCAACTGACGAAGAGCATTCTCAGCGAGGTGAAAGCATCATGAAGAAAGTTTTGACGGCGCTTGCCGCCACACTCCCTTTTACCGCTCAGGCAGCGGATGCCATCACCGGCGCGGTACAGCGTCAGCCGACCAACTGGCAGGCGATTATCATGTTCCTGATTTTCGTCGCCCTGACGTTGTATATCACTTACTGGGCGTCAAAACGCGTGCGTTCGCGTAGCGACTACTACACCGCTGGCGGCAATATTACCGGCCTCCAGAACGGGCTGGCCATTGCCGGCGACTTTATGTCGGCGGCGTCATTCCTCGGTATTTCCGCACTGGTTTACACCTCTGGCTATGACGGGCTGATCTACTCCCTCGGTTTCCTTGTCGGCTGGCCGATTATTCTGTTCCTGATCGCCGAACGCCTGCGTAACCTCGGGCGCTACACCTTTGCTGACGTCGCCTCTTATCGTCTCAAACAGGGGCCGATTCGCACCCTTTCCGCCTGCGGTTCACTGGTGGTGGTCGCGTTGTATTTGATCGCCCAGATGGTCGGCGCGGGTAAACTGATTCAACTGCTTTTCGGCCTCAACTACCATGTTGCGGTGGTGCTGGTTGGCGTGCTGATGGTGCTGTATGTGCTGTTCGGCGGCATGCTCGCGACGACCTGGGTACAGATCATCAAAGCCGTTCTGCTACTGTTCGGCGCCAGCTTTATGGCCTTTATGGTAATGAAACACGTCGGCTTCAGCTTCAATAATCTGTTTACTGAAGCGATGGCCGTCCATCCTAAAGGATCGGCGATTATGAGCCCCGGCGGACTGGTAAAAGACCCGATATCGGCGCTGTCGCTCGGACTTGGCCTGATGTTTGGCACTGCGGGCCTGCCGCATATTCTGATGCGCTTCTTCACCGTAAGCGATGCGCGTGAGGCGCGTAAAAGCGTATTCTACGCCACCGGATTTATGGGGTATTTCTACATTCTGACCTTTATTATCGGCTTCGGCGCAATCATGCTGGTAGGTGCGAATCCGGCGTTTAAAGACGCCGCCGGGCAGCTTATCGGCGGCAGTAATATGGCCGCGGTGCATCTGGCGGATGCGGTTGGCGGGAACCTGTTCCTCGGCTTTATCTCGGCGGTCGCCTTCGCCACCATTCTGGCGGTGGTTGCCGGTTTAACCCTGGCGGGGGCGTCGGCGGTTTCCCATGACCTGTACGCTAACGTATTCCGCAAAGGCGCAACGGAACGTCAGGAACTGAAGGTCTCGAAGATTACCGTGCTGATCCTCGGCGTGGTGGCGATCCTGCTGGGGATTCTGTTCGAGAAACAGAACATCGCGTTTATGGTCGGTCTGGCGTTCTCCATTGCCGCCAGCTGTAATTTCCCCATCATTATGCTGTCGATGTACTGGTCGAAGCTGACGACCCGCGGGGCGATGGTTGGCGGCTGGTTAGGTCTGTTGACCGCGGTGATTCTGATGATCCTCGGCCCGACCATTTGGGTACAGATTCTTGGTCACGAGAAGGCGATATTCCCGTATGAATATCCGGCGCTGTTCTCCATCGCCATCGCCTTTATCGGTATCTGGTTTTTCTCAGCCACCGACGCCTCAGAAGAAGGCGTGCGGGAGCGCGCGCTGTTCCGCGCCCAGTTTATCCGTTCGCAGACCGGTATCGGCATCGAACGCGGTCAGGCACATTAAATGCGCTCTCTTTCCCCGGCCCGCAGGCCGGGGTTCATCAGCATATCGTCAGCGGCGCGGCGATTATGCGTTACTGATCTTCAATAAGCAGCGCTTCCAGCAGGTCGAGGTCATGCAGCAGCTTCTGCAGCGTCTCGTTGCTGATCTGCCGGGTCGCACGCAGATGATACAGTTCCCCGCGCTCTGAACGCAGCGCCGCCAGACGGAACCGGCGCTCAAGGCTCTCTTCCAGCATGGAGGTTTCAACATCATTACGTCCGTCGACGCGGCGGCGCAAATTACCAATCACCCGCGAACTGACCTCGGTCAGCAGCTGATTATCAATATTCTCTTTGGTATCAGCAGCCAGCCGTTCTTCCATTTTCTGAATCGCGACAATCGCCACATCCGCCGTCGCCGCTCGCGCCAGACGCTCCTCTTTGCGCTGCTGTACGTGGTCGCTCGATTCGATATGACGCAGCAGAATCGGGAGCGCGATCACCCCAACAAACAGAGAGAACAGAATCACTCCGGCGGCAAGAAACACCAGTTCATAGCGCGCCGGGAAGACGTTGCCGTCCGGCAGAAGAAGCGGAATCGACAGCACACCGGCGAGCGTAATCGCCCCGCGCACTCCGGCGACGGAAGAGATCAGCAGCTCGCGGTCGGTCCAGGAGCCAAACTCCATCGGTTTCTTTTTCAGAAAACGCTGACTCAGTTTACGCATCGTCCACAGCCAGCCAAAACGCACCAGCATCAGGGCGGCGTAAATCAGGATGATATCGGTAAACAGCATCCAGGTTTCGACGTTCGGATCCGCTTCTGCGGCCACCAGCGAACTGGACAAAATATCCGGCAACTGCAGGCCCAACAGCAGGAAAACCATGCCGTTAAACACAAACTCCAGCATCGCCCAGGTGCTGTTGGCGCGCAGGCGCATCGCCAGCGGGGCGCTGCGCATCACGCCGGAACGGGTGATGGTCATCCCCGCGGCCACCGCCGCCAGGATCCCGGAAAAACCGATATGTTCAGCGATCAGGTAAGAAGCAAACGGCAGCAGGAACAGCAGCACAATCTGCGTTGCCGGTTCATCCCCGCCCCAGCGACTGAGGAAGCGCATCGAGCGCCCGTAGAGCCAGCTGACGATGAAACCCGCGAGAATACCGCCGACCGCCACTTTGAGGAACTCCATCGTCGCACCGCCGACGGTAAAAACCATCGTGCCCATCGCCACCGCAACGGCAAACTTCAGGGAGACCAGGCCGGAAGCGTCGTTCATCAGCGCTTCGCCCTGCAAAATCCCCATGATTTTTTTCGGAATACGCCCTTCGCCAACAATCCCGGACAGCGCCACGGCATCCGTCGGCGACAGTACCGCCGCCAGAGCGAACGCCGGAATCAGCGGGATACCCGGCACGATCCAGTAGATGAGGTAACCAATACCGACCACCGTCACCAGTACCAGCGCCAACGCCAGGCCAAAAATTTCTCGCCCGTGCTCAATGAACTCGCGGGTTGGGGTCTTCCAGCCATCGGCAAACAGCAACGGCGGAATGAACAGCACCAGAAAGAGCTCAGGATCGAACTCGACATGCAGCCCGAAGGTTGGCCAGGCCAACAGCGCACCGATGCCGATCTGGATTAAAGGTAGTGGAACCTGAAAGGGCAGTACGCGTGTAACCACCCCGGAGAGAGAGACCACGAGGGTCATGATGAGTATGGTAAAGAATATTTCCATGTGTTCCCTGTTTGCGGCGTTTTCTTTTTTTACATCTGAGACGTCATGTCCCGAAATAATACGCTACTCAGATTAACGCAAAAGGAAACAGGATGTGGTTTAAAAATTAAACGGGCAGCACTAACGCCGCCCATCGTTAAACAAAAAGTTAAATCGCCCAGCCACCGGCATAGAAGATAACCAACGCCGCAGCGATAATCACCGTACCCAGATTCAGCTTACGCCACTCGCCGGACACCAGACGACCAATGACCAGCGCCGCGAAGCCAATCATGATGCCGGTCACAATATTACACGTCAGTACGATAAAGACCGCCGTAATCAGCCCCGCCATCGCGTCCACAAAATCGTTAAAATCGATTTTCGCCACGTTGCTCAGCATCAGCAGGCCGACGTACATCAGCGCCGGAGCGGTCGCATACGCCGGGACCAGATAAGAGAGCGGAGAGAGGAACAGGATCAGCAGGAACAGCACGCCGACGGTCACCGCAGTCAGACCGGTTTTCCCGCCAGCCGCCGTACCAGCCGCGGATTCAATATACACCGCCGCCGGAGCCGCGCCCACCAGGCCGGAGAAGACGCTGCTCAGGGAGTCAGTGGTCAGCGCTTTGCCGCCGTTGATAATCTGTCCGTCTTTATCCAGCAGGTTCGCCTGACCGGCTACCGCACGAATGGTCCCTGTGGCGTCAAACACCGCGGTCATCACCAGCGCCAGCACGCTTGGCAGCACGACCGGGTGCAGCGCGCCCATGATATCCAGGCTGCCGATCAGCGAGTTGCCTTTGTCGTCGCTCAGCGACGGCATGGCGAAAATACCGGAGAAATGAACATGAGGATCGAAGATCAGGCCGATAATCGACACGCCGATAATCGTCAACAGGATGCCGCCCGGCACTTTCAGTTTTTCGAGCCCGATAATCACCGCCAGTCCGATCAGCGACATAATTACCGGGAAACTGTCAAAATTACCCAGCGCCACCGGCAGACCATCCAGCGGATTTTTGATAACCAGACCCACGCCGTTGGCGGCGATCAGCAGCAGGAACAGACCGATACCAATCCCGGTGCCGTGCGCAACGCCCTGCGGCAAGTTGCGCAGGATCCAGCTACGAATGCCGGTAGCGGAAATCACGGTAAACAGTACCCCCATCAGGAAGACCGCCCCCAGCGCCACCGGAATACTGATCTGCTGACCAAGAACCAGACTAAACGCGGTAAAGGCGGTGAGCGAGATGGCGCAGCCAATCGCCATCGGCAGATTCGCCCACAATCCCATCACCAGCGAGCCAACCCCCGCCACCAGACAGGTGGAGACAAAGACGGCAGCGGGTGGAAAACCCGCTTTGCCAAGCATCCCCGGCACCACAATGACTGAGTACACCATCGCCAGAAAGGTGGTAAGACCGGCAAGGATCTCCTGACGCACGGAGCTGCCGCGAGCAGAAATTTTAAACCAGGCGTCTAATGAACCGCCGGTACGCGCTGAAGGCGTAGACATAGAAAACGTCCCCTGAGAATTTTTATCGTTCGTCTGGATGCGTGGCGAACCGTCCACTGCCAGTTAAACGCGATCTCCTTGTGCTTAACCTCGCAGCGCCAGAGGCGGCGAAAAGCAAACGTTTAACTCCGCGCATACAATACGATGAAGAATGACCTTGCTCTCCCCCTGTCATCAGGGAAAATGATGAGCAAAATAAAAAGGCAAACGATTATCCGGCCTTTAGATACGCCTTTTCAACCGAAGTTTGTCGAATTTCGCTAAATTTCACTTATGACGTTCAGGAAATAACCAGCCGATGCGCAAACGTTATCGTCCATGCGCAATCCGGTAACATTTTTGTATTGGGCTGATAGCAATTTTTCCCGGTCATCGGCTTTAGTGATGGATCGTTCCTCAGAAGCTTTGCGGCAGGGGTTAACGCAACGATACCGTTCGCAGGCCGACGGGTACTCAGCCATATCCGCTGCGAGTGAACGGCCAGGTGGCCAGTTCTGGATACGCACCTGCGTGCTCGCCAGGTTTCCTGATGCGCCTCCCTCTGCGGCGATCTGGATGCTGAAGGCCATAAAAATAAAATCTTTCAGTCTGAATCAGGATGGTAAGCGAACGGGTAACTTCTGACTTTCGCCAGAACCACCGATTAACTGAACCCTTTTATTTCTGAGTCCTCCTCCAGCAGCAGCCGCGCGCCGGTGCCCTCTGCGCCAAGCTTATCGCCGGGGTTGCGTAACGGACAGTCGCGGCGTGACAGGCAGCCGCAGCCGATGCAGCCATCCAGCTGATCGCGTAGCGCGGTCAGAGTATGAATGCGCCGATCCAGTTCCTCCCGCCACTGGGATGACAGCATCTTCCACTCTTTGGCGCTGAGCTTATGCCCTTCCGGCAGCACGCCAAATGCCTCGCCGATAGTCGCCAGCGGAATACCAATACGTTGCGCAATTTTAATTATCGCCACCGCCCGCAGGACATCGCGCCGGTAGCGACGCTGATTGCCGGCGTTGCGCTGGCTGTGGATCAGCCCTTTGCTTTCATAAAAATGCAGCGTGGAGACGGCCACACCGGTGCGTTTCGCCACTTCACCAGGGGTCAGCAGCATTTTGATACGGGGTGATTTTTTTTCCATAAAAGCGCTTTACCTCAAGTTAACTTGAGGAATTATACTCGCCCGCAGACAAAACGACGAATCGAGAATTGAGAGAGGCCGCTTTATGTCCCATCAGGATATTATCCAAACGCTAATTGAATGGATTGATGAACATATCGATCAACCGCTTAACATTGATGTAGTCGCCAGAAAATCGGGATACTCAAAATGGTATCTCCAGCGGATGTTCCGCGCCGTCATGCATCAAACTCTGGGGGATTACATTCGCCAGCGCCGCCTGTTGCTCGCCGCGGAAGCACTGAGAACCACCCAGCGCCCTATTTTTGATATTGCGATGGATCTCGGCTACGTATCGCAACAAACCTTTTCACGCGTGTTCCGCCGCGAATTCGACCGTACGCCCACCGACTATCGCCACCACATTTCCGCCTGATAACACCTTATCAGGCCAGAGGCTGACCCGATCGTTGCTCAGCCTCTGCATAAATGCCTGCCACGACAGCCTGTCGTAGAAAGCATCATCTCTTTATCATTAGCCATAAAAAATAGGGTTAATGAGCGCAAAAAAAGCACATCTTTTGACTGGTGAATAAAAGAGCTAATGTGATATAGTTCACATTAGTTGGTGAAACAAGAACACTGTTTCATTGCTGTCTTAGTTGCCTGTAGATAGCCAGAGTACCACGTCACCGTCAGTCTCATCAGGTTGTCAAAGGTGCCCAAATTTCGTTGAGGATAGGTTGATGGCTTCCATTACTACCAGTGTTGTACTTCTGCGCTGGCCACTCGTGAGCGCTGTGTTGATGTTCCTGGCCAGCTCATTAAACATTCAGCTACGTAAAAGCGATTATGCCGGTTTAGCGGTGATTTGTAGCTGTATGGGCCTGGCCGCAGCATGCTGGTTTGCCACTGGTCTGTTGGGCATTACGCTACTGGATGCAGCAAAAATCTGGGGTAATATTAAGGACGTGATGATTGACGTCATGAGCCAGACCCCGCCGGAATGGCCAATGGTCATGACCTGATCGAAAAAAGCGTCCCACAAGGAAGCAATGCCGGGGGACGATCGAAACATCCCCCTGGTCGTTCACAGGCAGCGGATATCACGCCTGTCCACACCACCTATCGTCAACGGAACATACCGCTGACTAGATGTCGTCAAAACCATCATTAACTCTCTCCGCCTGGCGCTAACAAAACCCGGTTAAGCCAGACATCAGGCACGCTTTTTTCACGCTATCTCCCCAACTTAGACAACATCTCCTGGCGCATAGCCTTATGAATAACCAGCATAAAAGTTCCGTAAAAGTCTGAGCGTACGCTGGCAAGGATTCCCCCTCCTCCGTATCGCTACGGTTGGGAATTGGGAGGGGGAAAGGGGACAACTTTAAGAATGGAAATGGCAGGATGCCATTATTAATCGTTTCCGGGATCAAGCGGATTCGATTAACAGGAACCAGTGTAAGCTGCTAAGTTGAATGAATTGCGTAGAGTCAGTGAAGATTTTGTCATAATTTATATCCGTGACATATTTCGCTGATGCTAAAAGTAAAAACATCACCTGCCGTTGTTTACCTCCGGGGAAAGGGGACCAAAATCTTAAAAAACATATCGCCTGTTTTTTTCATGACATTCAGCACCCGGGTAGCCGCTGACTGAGTGCGGGTTCACCGCAGAGGGGGTTGGGCGCATCAGGAAAGCCTGGCGAGAACGCAGGCGCACATCCAGAACTGGCCACTAAGCCAAAATGGGTGAAAACGAAAAATGCGTCATGTTCGCCAGAACCACCGATTGACAGAACCGCTCAGCCAGCCATAAACACAACTGACAGCCCTTAACTGACCAGCATTGCACAGAGCGCGGTTTTTAGCGGGCAATAAAAAGCCGGGATAAATAAAGATCCCGGCCTGTCGTTAAATGATTATCAGAAATGCGTATTCACGCTGACATAAAACGTCCGGCCTGATTCATTATAGGTTTCCGCGCCCGCGCCATACAGATAAGCGCCGGTCGTCGAGTTCCCCGTGGTCTGCGCATTACCGGCACGGTAGTGGCGAATGTCGAACAGGTTATCCACCCCGCTGGTCAGGCTCAGATTTTTGTTCACATCCCAGGTCGCGCTCAGCCCGACAATGCTATACGGACTCACTTCGTTCAGCTCACTGCCGGATACCGCCTCACCTTTATAGTTAAAGCGCTTCGGTTTCTGGCGGCCATACCAGGTGAAGGTGCTCTGCAATGAGAGATCGTCGCGCACCTGCCAACTGACGGTCGAGTTGAGCGTGAACTGCGGGATTATCGACAGGCGATCGCCGGTGGTCTTGTTCTTACTCTGCAGCATCCACGTCAGGTTATTGCTCCAGTTAACCGTTTCGCTTACCGGCAGATTTAACGTGCCTTCCAGCCCTTCAACCAGCGCCTTCGGTACGTTTTCCCACTGATAAATATTGGTGGTGCCGTTGCTGGCCGTGCCCACTGCCGAATAGCCGGATTCAATCTTATTGCGGTAATCGTTACGGAAGTATGTCACGCCAGCCTGATAGCCGTTACGCTTGAACTCAAGACCAATCTCTTTATTGACGCTGGTTTCCGCTTTCAGATCTTTATTACCCATCAGGTAACAGGCAGAGTTGCTGGCATAGCACCCCTGGCCATTGCTGTACAGAATATAGTTCGGGTTGAGCTGGTAAAGGTTCGGCGCTTTATAGGCGCGGGCAATCCCCAGCTTCAGCGTCCAGCTCTCCGACAGTTCCTGGGAGAGGTTCAGGGATGGACTCCAGTTATTGCCGACAAGGGTATGGTGGTCAAAGCGTAACGCCGGCGTCAACATGGTGCTGTCGGTCAGCGCGATATTATCTTCGGTAAATAGCGAGAAAATCTCGGCGCTGGAATAGGGACTGCGTCCGGTAGCCGATACACCGTCAATGGAACCATAAGAGAGAGACTGGGTCGTTGATACGCCGTCTTTCATCCGTTGCTGGTTCCACTCGGTACCCAGCGTCAGATTCTGCTCAACGCCGAGAGTAAACGGAATGTTCACTTCACTGTGCAACAGGACGTCCGACAGATCGATATCCGAGAATTTGCTGCTGGAGAAAATTCCCTCCGATCCCCCGGCCAGCCCCTCGTTCATGCGTGAGTTACGGGTACGTTCATACTGAGCGAATGTGTTGCTGGTCACACCGTTGTCCCAGCCGCCGGTCCACGTAATCCCGTAAGTCTGACGATAGAGACGATTGGTCTCTTTACCATACATACTTTTCACCAGTGCGCTGGTGTTGGTGTTTTGCGTGTCGCCCGCATACAGGTTGCCCTGACGGCTGTAGCCGGTTTCAAATTCCAGCGCCTGCATCGGCGCAAATTCCCAGCGCAGCTTGCCGTGGATATCTTTATTCACGACCCCTTCGCGCCCCGCCGGATAAGAGCCTGCGTAGCTACCGGTTCGTGCCGCTTCATGACCAGAGTTAATATCCTGGGCATCGGCCTGAGTTTTGCTCAGATTTCCCCATAAATTAAAGCTGACCTGATCCGAGAGCGGACCATTGAGGCTAAAGTTAGTACGCTTGGTCGCGCCCTCTTTACGGTGCTGAGGAGCGTTCAGATAGGTATTCCAGGAACCATGCCACTCGCCGGTGGCCGGTTTCGTGATGATATTGACTACCCCGCCCATCGCCCCGTTGCCGTAGCGGGCCGCCGCAGGACCGCGAATGACGTCGATATGGTCGATCATTTCCGCGGGTACCCAACTGGTGTCGCCGCGTGTATCCCTGTCGCCGCGCCAGCCATAGCGCACGGAGTTACGACTGGTCACTGGCTTACCATCAACCAGAATCAGCGTGTTCTCCGGCCCCATACCGCGAATATCAACCTGGCGGTTATTGCCGCGTTGGCCGCTGGTGGAGTTGCCTGTAAGGTTAACGCCCGGTTGTGTACGAATCAGTTCGGAGACATCGCGAGCGGGTGGATGCTTACGGATTTCATCGGCCGTAATCGTGGAAACGCCGGGGGCCTGCAGATTCTGTGTCGCCGCGGTCACCACCATCGTTTCGTCGTGATTTGTCTCAGCGGTTGTGGTCGCGGTCTCGGATTTCTTTGTTTCCTCTGAAGTGCTGCCATCAGCGGCTTGCGCTGATAATGTCACTCCCCAGATAGCCATATGGATCAGAACCGCCAGTGAATAATGTTTCATGGAATATGCCCTGTTTTCTTTTATTGCTGTCGGGGCCGCCTGTTTTATCTGTCCGATAAACAGTAATGACTTCCATGCACAGGGCATCATCTCTGCTTTTGGCATAGCAAAGCCCTCCCGCTAAAATACCGGGATAGCAATAAGCAATTAATCACCAAAAATAGGGATATATCACCCTGGCAAAATGAAGATATAAACGGGCCACGCTATTCTTTGATAGCGTTATCCGAACAGCACCAATAGGATTATTGTGCCACATAACGTTATTAGAAATGAGTTTTATTATCAAGTCGATAATTATTCATTTTAGAGTTTAATTAAATAATGAAATAAAAACATAAAGATAGATATGGTTAGCGCTACTTTTATTGATGTAAATTTTAAATAAATGAATTACATCCACATTAAAAAAACATAATTAACACATATTGTCTCCACAATTGTTTATGGCGACATAGCATGATGACTTGAATATGCCTCAGTGTTTTTTATAAAAAAATAGCGTATCACGCAGATATACAGCAGCTTATACTCTACATAATTCGCGTTGCGGGAGGGCGGCAGTCGATGAAATATTTCTTCCTGAATAACAGAAAACTGAATCTGAAGGTCAGCGGATGTGATATGAAAATACATGGCGCATCCGGCAGCGTGAAACGACAGGCTATCATAGCCGTCTGCGCCATATTAATGAGAATTAACTCATATCCCGATATTAACGCGACTTACGGTAGTGGCGGGGGCTATAACCAAACCAGCGACGAAACGCCCGTGAAAAAGCGCTTACCTCAGAATACCCCAGTAGCAACGCCATTTCCGATACCGACAAATGCTGCTGTTTCAGGTAGTGAGTCGCCATCTCTTTACGCACATGATCAACTTGCGCGCTAAAGCTGGTGTTTTCCTCACGCAGGCGCCGCTGCAAAGACCAGGCGGAAAGCCCCTGCTTTTCAGCAACAGCCTCCAGCGACGGTTCGCCATTAACCAGCTGCAGCTGAATGCCGGTTCGGGTCTGGTCAACGCAGCTCTGGTTAACCGGCACCGCGCTCAGGCGTCGAATCGCATCCTGCATAACCAGCAGCAGCATCGGGTCGTGATCGGGCATTTTGCGTGAGACATCCGCTTTATTAATGATCATGGAATTAAACGGCTGATCAAAATAAACGGGGGCATCAAATACCTTACAGTGCTCGTGCCACTGTTCAGGACGAGGGTGTTCAAAATGCACTTCTCTGGGCGCCCAGTGCTTGCCTGCCGCATGGCGGATAAGGTTCAGAAACATGCCCAGCGTAAGCTCTGCGTCCTGACGCCGGGAGAGGATCGCCCCATGGCGGACCTGATAGTCCAGTTGCCAGCTGTCATGACGTTCGGTCAGTTGAATCAGCGTGTTGTGCTGGTGAAACGGAAAGGCGCTGACCAGGTTGCGCAGCGCCTGCTCAAGGGTGGCGGAGCACAGGCCGATATAACCGATAAGCCCCAATGACTGCGGCCGGAACTGCTGGCCGTAATAAAGGCCGAAATTATCACGACCGGCCAGATGCGCCGCCTCCTCCATTACCCGGCAATAACTGACCAGATCCAGGCTCAGGGTCGGACAAGACAGACTCTCTGGATTGATGCCGCTAATCCCGAAAATTCGGTCAGCATCCCCTCCCTGGGAACCGATGAAATCACTGAGCCCCGTCGCGGCCGCAGATAATACGCCGCGGTGCATACCCACCGCTCCGGAGAGCGCAGATAACACACTATCTGATTGCATCATGGTCATTATTCCACTGGAGGCTACACATGGACAGCTCTCCAGCAAAAAACATACCAACCATAATCTTATTTATAATCATCAATTTATTAAAATACCTTCGGATTATTTGCACCATCGCGGCCATAGAATGCGCCAGGAGTGTGCGCTCATACGCCGACGGGTAACGCTGTGCCGGCCAGGTAACGTTGACACAAACGCACGGTATGGCTGGTCCAGGCATCCCCCAGGCTGCGCGCCATTTCCGTTTCCCGATGTGAAGCGACCCATGCGGTAAGCTGAATACGCCGCTGGATCAACATTGCCGGGATGACAGCCAGTTCCCGATCGCTGATATGCGCGACCTGCTCATAGCCACTTAGCCAGTTTTCGATCCACTGGGGAGCGCTGGCATGATGCTCAACAAAGCTGATGGCCGCCGCTAAATCATGCAGATACCAGCCCATACCGCAATCATCAAAATCAATTACGCGAGTCTCCCCATGATGTAACAGCAGATTGGTTAATCGCAGATCCGCGTGAATCAGGCCATAGTGCGCCGGCGACTGACCAAATTCCGTCATCTGCTGACCGACATGCCGGATCGTCTCCTCTACCAGAGGATGTTCCCGTGGATCGAGGCCGGGGGCATCCCGCCAGTCTCCCCAGTGACTGGCCGCCGACACCATGGTTTGGTGATCCCAGATAATACGGCGAAAACTCGCGGGCTTTTGCCAGCTACGGCTGTGCTGATGCAACCGCGCGGTAATATGTCCCAATTGACGGAAGGCCGTTGGATCGACCTGGGTTGTCGGCATTTCCCCGTCAATCCAGTGAAATAATACGCCATAGCGTTGGCTTCCGTCGGCCAGGGGCAACCGCTGAATCCGTTCGCCCCGGTCATCCGCGATCGCTTCCGGCACCGCAATACCGGCATCGCGCAGGGCGTCGAGCCACAGCAGTTCACTTTCAATATCCTGACGATCATGATAATCACCGCGATGAATACGCAGCGCGAACCGGTTACCGGAATGCGTCACCTGCAGGGTGGCATTTTCCGATCGGCACAGTAACCGAACCGTGGCATCAGCGTATTGCGGATAGTTAGCCAGCGCCTGATGGGCCAACCGGAGGATCATTTCGTTACTCAGGGTGTCGTACTGTTTCGCGCTCATGTCCTGCTCCATTTATCTCTGAAGGTGACTTCAGAATGGCGCTGAACCTTTTTGACTGGCTTGACGACGCGACAGAGAAAGTTGACCGCAGCCTGCATTTCCCCCTGTTCACACCTGGAGTTGACATTAGCCAGCAGTCATCTGTTTTTTACGGTCAAGTTTTTCCCCGTTTAGCGGGCCATTATCAATGTGCCAGCGTTAACGGCGTCACATTTCTTCTATGGCACAGACGGGGAATGCAGTGATGAAAAACAAACTTAAACCTACTCTCGGAGCCCTGCAGTTGTGGGGAATTGCTGTCGGACTGGTGATTTCCGGAGAGTATTTCGGCTGGAGTTATGGCTGGGGAGTGGCAGGCACTCTGGGCTTTCTGGTTACCACATTATTTATTGCCCTGATGTATACCTGCTTTATTTTTAGTTTTACCGAACTGACCACCGCGATCCCGCAAGCCGGTGGGCCATTCGCATATAGTCGCCGTGCATTTGGCGATACCGGCGGCCTGATTGCCGGTATCGCGACGTTGATTGAATTTGTTTTCGCCCCGCCCGCCATTGCCATGGCGATTGGCGCTTACCTTAATGTCCAGTTCCCGGAACTTAACCCAAAACTGATCGCCGTCTGCGCGTATCTCATCTTTATGGGGCTGAATATTGTCGGGGTCAGTATCGCCGCGACCTTCGAACTGCTGGTCACATTGCTGGCGGTAATCGAATTACTTGTCTTTATGGGCGTTGTCGCACCTGGTTTCAGTCTGGCTAACTTTGTCGCCCACGGCTGGGCGGGCAGCGATAGTTTCTCTGCGGCATCCGTGTCCGGTATTTTTGCGGCTATCCCTTTCGCCATCTGGTTTTTTCTCGCTATCGAGGGGGCGGCAATGGCGGCAGAAGAGGCCAAAGACCCGCGCCGGACAATCCCCAGGGCCTATATCGGCGGCATCATCACGCTGGTTGTCCTCGCGGTAGGCGTAATGGTGCTGGCTGGTGGGGCCGGAGACTGGCGTACTCTCTCTGATATTAACGATCCGCTTCCTCAGGCGATGAAAATGCTGGTCGGCAACGATTCCCGCTGGATGCACATGCTGGTCTGGATCGGATTGTTTGGCCTGATCGCCAGCTTCCACGGCATTATTATGGGCTATTCCCGCCAGTTCTATGCTCTTGCCCGCGCCGGTTATCTGCCCCCGGCATTGTCTAAACTGTCGCGCTTTCAGACCCCGCACCGGGCCATACTTGCCGGCGGCGTAATCGGTATCGCCGCTATCTTCTCGGATGGTATCAGCCTGCAGGGCATGAGCCTGACCGCCGCGATGATCACCATGGCCGTTTTTGGCGCTATCGTGATGTACATCATGAGCATGCTGAGTCTGTTTAAGCTGCGCCGTAGTGAACCCACGTTACTCCGCAGCTACAAGGCGCCGGGTTACCCGTTCATCCCCGCTATCGCCCTGTTCTGCGCTGTCGTTTGCCTGGCTGCCATGCTGTGGTTTAACCCGCAGATTGGCGCGTTATTCCTGGCCTTTATGGTAGCCGGTTACCTCTATTTTCTGACAACACACGCCCGGAGAAACGCGCTTGCCAGCTCTCCGGTCACGGCGACCAACGAATAAGTCTGCCTCAGAGCCTGAATAAAAGGAGTGATTATGACCGTACGATCAACCATCATGGACACCAATAGCTTTCGCGCTGAACATGCCGACAGCCTGGCTCCGGAGATCCGCCAGTTAACCGATAAACGCAGCAAGATCCTCGGCGAGTCCTACCGCCTGTTTTACCGTAATCCAGTTCATCTGGTGCGCGGGCAGGGACAGTATTTGTGGGATAAGCAGGGGAATAAATATCTGGATGTTTACAACAATGTTGCCAGTATCGGCCACTGTCATCCGGCGGTAATTGAAGCGGTTCACCAGCAGATGATGCAGTTAAATACCCATACCCGCTATCTGCATGAACATATTCTTGATTACAGCGAGTCACTCCTCGCCACGCTTCCCGGCGAAATTAATCGGGCGATGTATATGTGTACTGGCTCTGAGGCCAATGACCTGGCGATTCGCATTGCCCGCGCCTGGAGCGGCGGCACCGGCATTATTGTCTCCCGTGAGGCCTACCACGGAACCAGCGCGTTAACCTCTGGCGTATCGCCTGCTCTGGGCAGCGGCCAGCCCCTGGCGCCTGAAACGCGCCTGGTGGCCCCACCGGATTTTTACCGTAACCAGACCGCCGATCCAGGCGCCTGGTTTGCAGCGGAAATTCAGAAGCAGATTGATGATATGGCGGCCCACGGCATTAAATTCGCCGGTTTCCTGGCTGACTCCATTTTCTCTTCTGACGGCGTTTTACCTGGCCCACGCGGTTTTCTGAAACAGGCGATCGATGTGGTCCATAAAAACGGCGGGATTTTTATCGCCGATGAAGTACAGCCCGGTTTTGCCCGTACCGGCGAGGCATTCTGGGGATTTGCCCGCCACGATGTGGTGCCTGATGTCGTGACCACCGGCAAACCGATGGGCAACGGCATCCCGGTCTCAGGGCTGATGGCTAAAGGAGAAGTGCTGGCGGCTTTCAGCGACGCGCTTCCCTATTTTAACACCTTTGGCGGCAACCCCGTTGCTATGGCTGCGGCCCAGGCGGTATTGAGCGTTATCCAGCAGGAAGAGCTCCAGGCCCATAGCCTGCATATCGGCGAGCAACTGCTGGCGGCGCTGCGCACTTTGCAGGATAAGCACGAATGCGTCGGCGATGTACGCGGCGCCGGGCTATTTATTGGCTTCGAACTGGTCACCGACAGGGAAAGTAAACAGCCGAATAAGGCCCTGGCGCTTAATCTTATTGAAGCGCTGCGCGAAGAGTTTGTCCTGACTTCCGTGGCCGGACCTTACGGTAATGTCCTTAAATTACGCCCGCCGCTATGCTTCCAGGCCGAAGATATCGACTGGCTGGTGAGCGCGCTTGACCGTTGCCTGACCAGATTAGGCTCCTGATCTGCCGGGGGTGATAGAACCAGATTGTGCCGTTTCCGAAAGAACGAGTCTCATGGATGAGACGCGTCGCTCAGAAGACGGCGCGCCTGCAACCTGGAGTATGGCGGGTATAAATATTGGTAAGGCTCCAGAATAACCTTGAGCCATAGATATCCGGAAACCCACGATGAACGATTATTCAACCAATCAGGCTTAACCCGATGAAACCTGCAATGGCTGGCGCAAAGCAGGTTATTTCCCCGCAACCAGCCTTTTCCTGACATGCTACACTCCCCCTCCCTCTTTCGAGGTTCAAACCCATTACTGGGTAAGGATAAGTCAGGCTTGCAACCGGCGCTTCAGCAACCTAGCGTTAACTCAAAAAAATGAGTTAACACTTTGTTTACATATAAAAACTTCAAACTCAGAATGGGATATCGTCGTCAAAGTCCATTGGCGGTTCGTTGGATGGTGCTGCCGGAGCCTGTTGCTGCGGGCGAGACTGCGCGCCACCGCTAAACTGGTTGCCGCCCTGCGGCTGCTGAGGCTGGCCCCAACCACCCTGCTGCTGACCGCCGCCTGCCGGCGCGCCGGTGCCCTGCTGACGACCGCCGAGCATTTGCATCGTGCCGCCAACGTTAACCACCACCTCAGTGGTATATTTGTCCTGCCCGGATTGGTCTGTCCACTTGCGGGTACGCAACTGGCCTTCAATATAAACCTGAGAACCTTTACGCAGATACTCACCAGCTACTTCCGCCAGTTTGCCAAACAGCACAACGCGGTGCCATTCAGTCTGCTCTTTCATCTCACCGGTCACTTTATCACGCCAGGATTCGGAAGTAGCCAGCGTAATGTTGGCAACCGCACCACCACTCGGCATGTAGCGAACTTCCGGGTCCTGGCCCAGATTACCGACGAGAATCACCTTGTTTACGCCTCTGCTGGCCATGTCTGTGTCTCCTGAATACGATTCTTGATTAAGTGTAAACGCGCGAGTGTATCATTTCCAGGGGGTCATTTGATAGCTGGGAAGTGTGTTCCGGATATCACGCGCGGGCTGACATTGTTACATAGCTTGCCGGAAAATGCATTCGAACACTGTATATTCAAACAGGTTAAATTGTGTCATAATTAGCCGTTTCCGCCGTTTGTCCTTCAAGCAAACCAGGCAATCCGCGTATCTACCGGGAAAGGTGAATGGATAAGATCGAAGTTCGGGGCGCCCGCACCCACAATCTCAAAAATATCAACCTCGTCATCCCACGCGACAAACTGATTGTCGTTACCGGGCTTTCGGGTTCAGGCAAATCCTCATTGGCTTTCGACACGTTGTACGCCGAAGGACAGCGTCGTTACGTTGAATCGCTCTCCGCCTACGCGCGGCAGTTCCTGTCGCTGATGGAAAAGCCGGACGTCGACCATATCGAAGGGCTGTCGCCAGCAATTTCCATTGAACAGAAATCGACCTCCCACAACCCGCGTTCGACGGTAGGTACCATTACCGAAATTCACGACTACCTGCGTCTGCTGTACGCACGCGTCGGCGAACCCCGCTGCCCGGATCACGACGTCCCGCTGGCGGCGCAGACCGTCAGCCAGATGGTGGATAATGTGCTTTCTCAGCCTGAAGGCCAGCGTCTGATGCTGCTGGCGCCGATCATTAAAGAGCGCAAAGGCGAGCACAGCAAAACGCTGGAAAACCTCGCCGGGCAGGGCTACATCCGCGCGCGGATCGACGGCGAAGTGTGCGATCTCTCCGATCCGCCAAAGCTGGAGTTGCAGAAGAAACACACGATCGAGGTGGTTATTGACCGCTTTAAAGTACGTGAAGATCTCAGCACCCGTCTGGCCGAGTCTTTTGAAACCGCGCTGGAGCTCTCCGGCGGCACCGCGATCGTCGCCAATATGGATGATCCAAAAGCGGAAGAGCTGCTGTTCTCCGCCAACTTCGCCTGCCCGATTTGTGGCTACAGCATGCGTGAACTGGAACCGCGCCTGTTCTCCTTCAACAACCCGGCTGGCGCTTGCCCGACCTGCGATGGCCTGGGCGTACAGCAATATTTCGACCCTGAACGCGTCATTCAAAATCCTGAACTCTCGCTGGCTGGCGGGGCTATCCGCGGCTGGGATCGGCGGAATTTCTACTATTTCCAGATGCTGAAATCGCTGGCGGAGCATTATAAGTTCGACGTGGAAGCCCCCTGGGGAACCCTGGAGGCCAGCGTGCAGAAGGTCGTGCTGTATGGTTCAGGTAAGGAAAACATTGAATTCAAATACATGAACGATCGCGGCGACACCTCCGTGCGCCGCCATCCGTTCGAGGGCGTGCTGCACAACATGGAGCGCCGCTATAAAGAGACGGAATCCAGCGCGGTACGGGAAGAGTTGGCGAAGTTCATCAGCAACCGTCCATGCACCAGCTGCGACGGCACTCGCCTGCGTCGCGAAGCGCGGCACGTGTTCGTCGAAAACACGCCGTTACCGACCATCTCAGATATGAGCATTGGCCACGCGATGGCGTTTTTCAACAATCTGAAGCTCTCCGGCCAGCGCGCGCAAATCGCCGAGAAAGTGCTGAAAGAGATTGGCGATCGCCTGAAATTCCTCGTCAACGTCGGCCTGAACTATCTGACCCTTTCCCGCTCGGCGGAAACCCTCTCCGGCGGCGAGGCCCAGCGTATTCGCCTCGCCAGCCAGATTGGCGCAGGCCTGGTCGGCGTGATGTACGTGCTGGATGAGCCCTCTATCGGCCTGCACCAGCGCGATAACGAACGCCTGCTCGGCACGTTGATCCACCTGCGTAACCTCGGCAACACCGTTATCGTCGTCGAGCACGATGAAGACGCGATTCGCGCCGCCGACCACGTTATCGACATCGGCCCTGGGGCAGGTGTCCACGGCGGTCAGGTGGTGGCTGAAGGTAAGCTGGAAGAGATTATGGCTGTGCCGGAATCCCTGACCGGCCAGTTCATGAGCGGGAAACGCAAAATTGAGGTGCCAAAACAGCGCGTTCCCGCCAATCCGGAGAAAGTGCTGAAGCTGACCGGCGCACGCGGTAACAACCTGAAAGACGTCACGCTGACGCTGCCGGTGGGCCTCTTTACCTGCATTACCGGCGTATCCGGCTCAGGTAAATCGACGCTGATTAACGATACGCTGTTCCCGATCGCCCAGCGCCAGCTTAACGGCGCGACCATTGCCGAACCCGCGCCGTATCGTGATATTCAGGGGCTGGAACATTTCGACAAGGTGATCGACATTGACCAGAGCCCTATCGGCCGTACGCCGCGTTCCAATCCGGCCACCTACACCGGCGTCTTTACGCCAGTGCGTGAACTGTTTGCAGGCGTACCGGAATCACGTTCACGCGGCTACACGCCGGGCCGTTTCAGCTTCAACGTGCGCGGCGGCCGTTGTGAAGCCTGCCAGGGCGATGGCGTAATCAAAGTCGAGATGCACTTCCTGCCGGATATTTACGTGCCCTGCGATCAGTGCAAAGGCAAACGCTATAACCGCGAAACGCTGGAGATTAAGTACAAAGGCAAAACGATCCATGAAGTGCTGGATATGACTATCGAAGAAGCGCGTGAGTTCTTCGACGCGGTTCCGGCGCTGGCGCGTAAGCTGCAAACGCTGATGGATGTAGGGCTGACCTATATTCGTCTCGGTCAGTCGGCCACCACGCTCTCCGGCGGCGAGGCCCAGCGCGTCAAGCTGGCGCGAGAATTGTCGAAACGCGGTACCGGGCAAACGCTGTATATTCTTGATGAGCCGACTACCGGGCTGCACTTCGCCGATATTCAGCAACTGCTGGAGGTACTGCACCAGTTGCGCGATCAGGGCAACACTATCGTGGTGATTGAGCACAATCTGGATGTCATTAAGACGGCGGACTGGATTGTCGATCTCGGCCCGGAGGGCGGCAGCGGCGGTGGTGAAATCCTCGTTGCCGGTACGCCAGAAACGGTTGCCGAGTGTGAAGCTTCCTATACCGCTCGCTTCCTTAAGCCAATGTTGAAGTAACTTCACCAGCCTCTTCTCTCTTCGGGAAGAGGCGTTATCTCACCTTATTTTTGCCGCTGATATTGAGTGATTTTCACTCGAACAACATCCGGCATCAGGGCTATACGCCAGATGGCGCTGCTGACTGGAATTTTATGATAATAGTCTGCGCTTACTCTCGGAAAGCGTATCGAGCGCCTGCTGGTATGAAGCGTCAACCAGGTAGTAAATCTGCGAATCCGGCAGGGAACCGTCAAGAAACACCGTACTCCAGTGAGCTTTATTCAGATGTTTACTGGGGCGGACATCGCGATGCTGCTCCCGCAGGAGTTCCGCCAGCTTCGGACTGGCTTTTAACGATACCGCAGGCCGGTTATCTTCAACCTCTTTTACCATTGCAAACAGGACATCCCCCACTTTGATCTGTGTGGCTTTCCAGTCGCTATGCACGCTTTGCTCCGCGCCCGGTTTTGCCATGCAGTACATCAAGAGTTCCGAAATTGTCATTTTTATTCCCCCATGAGCGTCGCAATAATATGGCGCGATCCGCCGTGAATACGATGCTCCCCCAGCCAGATACCCTGCCAGGTTCCCAGACTGACGCGCCCATCCTGCACAGGCAGCATCAGCGATACGCCGAGCATCGACGACTTAATGTGCGAGGGCATATCATCGGGACCTTCATAATCGTGTTCATACGGCGCGTTATCCGGCACGGCATGGAGAAAATGTTGCTCCATATCGTTGCGGACGGTCGGATCGCAGTTTTCATTGAGCGTCAGGGAAGCGGATGTATGCTGGAGCAGCAAATGCAGCAGGCCCGTTTTCACCCGCGACAGTTGGCGAATTTGGCCCACAATTTCATCAGTTACCAGGTGAAAACCCCTGGCTTTCGGGCCTAATATCAGGGTTTGCTGATGCCACATAAACGACTCCTTTTAGCAATAAATCTTCTTAAGTGTGCAGCAATAAGTGAAAAGGTAAAACCTTTGGCACGCTAATTTTGCACAAAAAAACGGCAGCTTAAGTGACCAATGCCGTTCACTTAAGCAAATCATCGGTGTTGTCTTTTGTTTTATTTGCCTGTGGCAAACGCATTATCGGTGGTTTAAACGAAAATCTGATTCGGTTGATTCACTAACTGAGCTGATACGGGCTGAAATATAAAGGATATGACTTTTTTTATGATTTTCAGCCTCTGAAAAGCCACTGACGAATAACGGACTCACCGCATGGGGGGTGGGCGCATCAAGGAAACCTGGCGGGAACGCAGGCACGCATCCAGGACTGGCCGCCAGGACGGCGGCCAGAGGGCGGGTCGAGACAGGGACAAAATTGCCGGGAGCAATTTTGAACAGCGCTTGCGCTGGCCCTGGAAGGGCGAGTCCCAGGGATGGGACGAG